>CAZXTO010000011.1:0-21915 GCA_964643675.1 uncultured Planctomycetales bacterium | reverse complement strand
CCGCCGACGCCGGCCGAAGGCCGGCATCGGCGCGGCCCGGTGCGGGGAAGGGAAAGGGATGTCTGACCCCGAATTAATCGATGTCTGACCCCGAAATATCCTGGACGTCGCGGGAGAAGCGCATGACGGCCTGGAAGATGCGGCTGACGCCGTCGGGGTCGAGGCCTTGGTCGGCAGCCCAGCGGCGGCGGTCATCGAGCACCGCCTGCTCGCGGCTGGGATCGCGGACGCCGTGGCCGTGTTCGGCCTTGATGCTGCCGGCGCGCCTGGCGAGCAGGGCGCGGCGCGCCAGCAGCTCGACCAGCTCGGCGTCGAGCTCGTCGATCAGCTCGCGGGTCTGGCGGAGCTCGGGGGCGCGCGCTCCCAGGGCGGGGATCGGGAACAGGGCCGCGCCGGCCTCGGCCTGCTCGGGTTCGACCCGCTCGAGCTGCTCGTGGACCTCGCCCAGCGCCTCGAGCAGCTTCTGCCGCGCCTCGGAGGCGAAGGGGTTGGCCCGCTCGATCGCCAGGAACAGGTGGCCGGCGTCGCTCCGCACCGAGTCGATGGTGCGCGCCATGGCGCGGAAAGAGGGCGGGGTGAAGGCCAGCCGATCCAGCTCGCCCAGGTCGAGCAGCCCCTTGGCGACGAAGAAGGCCAGCGCGTGCGAGTAGGCCATGCTGCGGTCGTGGACCTCGGCCTCCTCGACCAGGACCTCGCAACCGAGCCGCTCCCAGAAGCGCCGCGCCCGCGCCTCGGCCGCCGGGTGGAGCGGGTTCGAGCACACCACGGTCTGCAGCGGCCGCTCGCCGCGCGCCAGCGCCGACGGGCCGAACAGCGGGTGGGTCCCGGCCCACGGCACCCGCTCCCCGAGCAGCTCCTCCAGGTCGGCGCTCGGCCCGGCCTGCACGCTGCAGACGTGCATCACCAGCTGCTCCGCCCCCAGGGACTCCGCGCACGGCTCCAGCGCCGCCCGCACCCGGTGCACCGGCACGGCCACCACCAGCAGCTCGGCGAAGGCGGCCAGCTCGGCCTCGCCGCCGACCGCGAACTCGGCCGGCACCGCCGCCGCGGGGTCCCAACAGCGCACCGCGCAGCCGGCCTCCTGGGCCAACTCCGCCAAGGCGGCGCCGAAGCGGCCGAACCCGAGGACGCCGAGCTTCACGGTCATTCCCCCTCTTCGGCCGATCGGGCGGCCGGGTTCAGCTGACTCCCTGCTCGCGCACCGCGCGCCGGAAGCGCGCCGGGGTGGTGCTCAGCCGGTGGCGGAAGACCGCGCCGAGGTACTCCTGGTGCCGGAAGCCGCAGCGCTCCGCCACCACCGAGATCGGCAGGTCGGTGTCGGCCAGCATGCTCTTGGCGGTGTCCAGTCGCACCCGCAGGATCTCGTCGTGGATGGTGCGGCCGAGCTGCTCGCGGAAGCGCCGCTGCAACACGCTGCGCGACATCGACACCGCCTCGACCACGTGGTCGACCTTGATGCCGTGGACCGCGTTCTCCCGGATGTAACGCAGGGCGTCGGCCACGGTGCGGTCGTCGAGCGCCAGCACCTCGGTCGAGAGCCGGGTGGTGACGCCGAGCGGCGGCACCAGGATCGGCTTCACCGGCGGCGACTCGCCGTTCAGCATGCGGTCGAGCAGCGAGGCGGCCTGGTAGCCGACCCGGAAGTGGTCCGGGCGCACGCTGCTGAGCGGCGGATCCGACACCACGCACAGCGGCTCGTCGTCGTCGACGCCGATCACCGCGACCTCGTCGGGCACCGCCACCGGGACCCGGCGGCAGGCCTCGAGCACGGCCGGCCCGAGCTGGTCGCTGGCCAGCATGATGCCGGCCGGCTTGGGCAGCCCGTCGATCCAGGCCGTGAGGCGGCCGAGGAAGTCCTCCCAGTCCTCGAGCGGGGGCCGCCGCGCCTCCTCGATCACCGAGCAGGGCCGCCCGTCCAAGGTCACCGCCGAAACGAAGGCGTCGCGGCGGTTGCTGGACCAGTTGGCGTCGCGGAAGCCGACGAAGCCGAAGCTGCGGAAGCCGCGCGCCAACAGGTGCTCGGCGGCGAGGCCGGCGACCGCCTGGTCGTCGACGTGCACCACCGGCAGGCCGAGCTCGGGAACCATGCCGAGCACGTCGACCGTCGGGATGTTGGCCCGCGCGATGCGCTCGCCGATCTGGCGGGTCGAGATCCGGGCGATGATGCCGTCGCCCATCCAATCGACCAGGGCCGGCGGGAAGCCGTCCTCGAGGCTGCGGACCTCGTGATAGACCGACCAGGTGCGGTGCTCGTGCAGGTATCGGGCGATGCCCCGCAGGATGTCGCGGCCGGATCCGAGGGAGGTCTCGACGATCAGCGCGACGCTGGGGCGACGCTCCGGGGAGGACTCGGGGGTCTGCTCGACTTTCTCCAAGGGATTGGGGGGTGCTCGGCGGGGCTGGATGGGGATACCGCCTGAACTGGCAGCAGGATAGCCCGGGACCCCGGGGAGGTATCGACCGTTTTCCTTCGTTTTCGCATCGGTCGTCACCTTGCCTGGAGCCGCGGTCAGGGGATCATAGTCCCTCCATGCCCGGCCCCAGCCCCTTGATCCCCCGCCTCCGCCTGAGCCAGGCCCTCCCGAGACGGCTGGCCCCCCTCCGCCGCCTGGGCCTGGTGGCGCTGCTGGCGGTATCCGGCCTCTCCCCCCTCGGGGCGCTCCCGGCCTCCCAGGACCCGCCGCCGGCCCGCCTGCTGACCCGCTGGGGCGAGCAATTGGACCGCGCCCAGGTCCACCCCGAGCACCCCCGCCCCCAGTTCCAGCGGCCGGACTGGCGCTCCCTCAACGGCGAGTGGGACTACGCCCTGCGGCCCGCCCTGGAGGCCGCGCCGGAGGCCTGGGACGGGCGCATCCTGGTGCCCTTCCCCATCGAATCGGCCCTCTCCGGGGTCCAGCGCCGGGTCGCCCCGGACCAGGTGCTCTGGTACCGCCGCAGCTTCACCGCCCCGGCGGACTGGGCCGGCCGGCGCCTCCTCCTCCACTTCGGCGCGGTCGACTGGCAGGCCACGATCCGGGTCGACGGCCAGGTCGTGGGCAGCCACCGCGGCGGTTACGACCCCTTCCAGATCGAGCTGGGCCCGGAGTTCAGCGACGGGCGCCCGCACGAGCTCGAGGTCGCGGTCACCGACCCGACCGACGCCGGCCCGCAGCCCCGCGGCAAGCAGGTGAGCGAGCCGCGCGGCATCTGGTACACGCCGACCACCGGCATCTGGCAGTCGGTGTGGATGGAGCCGGTGGCCGAGGACCGGATCGACCGGCTGAGGCTGCGCGGCAGCTACCTGCAGGCCGCGCTCGAGCTCGCCGCGCGCATCGCCGGGCCGGCCGAAGGCTTGCGCCTCACCGCCACCGCCTCGCTGGACGGCCGCCCGGTCGGCAACGCCTCGACCATCGTGGCCGGGGACGGCACGGCGGCGCTGCGGCTAGGCATCCCCGAGCCGCAGCCCTGGTCGCCGGACTCCCCCACCCTCTACTCGCTCCAGCTCCGACTGCAGGACGGCGACCGCACCGTCGACCAGGTCGACAGCTACTTCGGCTTGCGCGACGTCGCGGTCGAAGCCGACGCCGCCGGCGTGCCCCGCATCCTCCTGAACGGCGAGGCGCTGTTCCAGTACGGCCCGCTCGACCAGGGCTTCTGGCCCGACGGGCTCTACACCGCGCCCAGCGACGAGGCGCTGCGCTACGACCTGGAGATGACCAAGCGGCTCGGCTTCAACATGGTGCGCAAGCACGTCAAGGTGGAGCCGGACCGCTGGTACCACTGGTGCGACCGCCTCGGGCTGCTGGTGTGGCAGGACATGCCCAGCGGCGACGGTTCCATCGGCCCCGCCGACCCCGACTTCGAGCGCGACGCGATCTCGGAGCAGATCTTCTACCGCGAGCACGGCGAGCTGGTCCGCGACTTCGGCAACCACCCGTCGATCATCGCCTGGGTGCCCTTCAACGAGGGCTGGGGCCAATTCAAGACCGCCGAGGTCGCCGACTGGCTGCGCCGGCTCGACCCGACCCGGCTGGTCGACGCCACCAGCGGCTGGGCCGATCGCGGGGTGGGCGACGTGCACGACGTGCACGCCTACCCGGGGCCGGCCATGCCGCCCGTGGAGCCGCTGCGCGCCGCCGTGCTGGGAGAATTCGGCGGCCTCGGCCTGCCGGTGAAGGGCCACACCTGGCAGGACGAGGAGAACTGGGGCTACCGCAGCTTCGAGGACGCCGAGTCGCTCACCGCCGCCTACCTGGAGCTGCTCCAGCGCCTGCGACCCCTGATCGCCGACGGCCTCTG
This sequence comes from uncultured Planctomycetales bacterium, assembly GCA_964643675.1. Lineage (GTDB taxonomy): Bacteria > Planctomycetota > UBA1135 > UBA1135 > UBA1135 > J029. The sequence goes on along the minus strand of CAZXTO010000011.1, from coordinate 17,637 downwards.
CGCCGCGGTCTACACCCAGACCACCGACGTCGAGATCGAGGTCAACGGCCTGATGAGCTACGACCGGGAGGTCCTGAAGATGGACGAGGCCACGGTGCGCGAGGCCAACCTCGCGCTCTACCTGCCGCCGCCGGTGGTCGAGACGGTGCTGGAGACCTCGGAGCGGCAGCCGCAGCCTTGGCGCTACACCACCACGGCGCCGGCCGCGGGCTGGACGGAACGGGAATTCGACGACTCCGGCTGGCAGCGCGGCCTGGGTGGTTTCGGCCGCGCCGGCACCCCGGGGGCCGTGATCGCCACCGAATGGCACGAGGACCAGATCTGGCTGCGCCGGACCTTCCCCTGGAAGGGCAGGCTCCCCGAAGGGGAGATGCACCTGCGCATCCACCACGACGAGGACGCCGAGGTCTACCTGAACGGCCAGCGGGTGGCCGAACTCAGCGGCTACACGACCAGCTACGTGCTGGTCCCGCTCCCCCCGGAGGCCCGCGCCTCGATCAACAGCGGCGGCAACCTGCTGGCGGTGCGCTGCCGCCAGACCGGCGGCGGCCAATCCATCGACGCCGGGCTGGTGGTCGTGCGCGAGCGCGGCGAGGATGAGGCCCGATGAGCGCCGAGCTCCCCATCCCCGTGCCGACTCCCCCGCCGCTGGACCCGGAATTCCAGCCGGCCGTGCTGTGGAACCGCGCCTACCGCGAGCGCGCCGCCGCCGATCCGGCAGCCACCCCGTTGCGCATCGGCCTGGCCCGCGCCGACGGCACCTGCTTCGTGCTCGACACCCGGGTCCTGGCGCCGACCGCCGCCAACGCGGCGCTCACCGAGCGTTACGTCGAGCGGCTGGTGAAGACCCAGCTGTGGCACCTGGGGGGCGCGCGGGTCTTCCTCGGCGGCCCCGCCGAGGGACCGGCGGCCGCCCTGGCGGAGGCCCTCGGCCGCGCCTACGGCCCCGACGGCGCCCGCGCCTTCGACCACGAGATCGTCGGCCGCAAGATGTTCGACGAGGGCATCGCCGTCAGCGCCTGCGAGCTCGACCAGGTGCCCGAGGCGCGCGAACGCGCGGTGCCGCTGGGGCGCAACCTCGACGGCTGCCGGATCGGCTTCGACCTCGGCGGCAGCGACCGCAAGTGCGCGGCCCTGATCGACGGCCAGGTGGTGCACTCGGAGGAGGTCGAGTGGGACCCCTACTTCGAGGCCGACCCCGACTACCACTACGACGGCATCATGGACTCGCTGCGGCGGGCGGCGGCCCACCTGCCGCGGGTCGACGCCATCGGCGGCAGCGCCGCCGGGGTCTACGTCAACAACGAGGTCAAGGCGGCCTCGCTGTTCCGCGGCATCTCGCCGGCCGACTACGAGGCCAAGGTGCGGCGCATCTTCTTCCGCGTCCAGGAGGCCTGGGACGGCGTACCCTTCGAGGTCGTCAACGACGGCGAGGTCACCGCCCTGGCCGGGTCGATGTCGATCGGCGACGGCGGCGTGCTCGGGGTCGCGATGGGCACGAGCACCGCCGCGGGCTACTGCGACGGCGACGGCCACATCACCCTCGGCCTGAACGAGCTGGCCTTCTCGCCGGTCGATTACCAGCCGCAGGCCCCGGCCGACGAGTGGTCGGGCGACCTCGGCTGCGGCGTGCAGTACTTCTCGCAGCAGGCGGTGGCGCGGCTGGCGCCGAAGGCGGGCATCGCCCTGCCCGCCGACATGCCCTTCCCGGAGCAGCTGGTCGAGGTACAACAGCTCATGGCCGCCGGCGACCCGCGCGCGGCCGAGATCTACCGCAGCATCGGCGTCTGCTTCGGCTACGCCATCGCCCACTGGGCCGAGTCCTACGCCATCCGTCACCTGCTCATCCTCGGCCGGGTGACCTCCGGCGACGGCGGCCAGCTCATCCTCGACACCGCCGACGCGCTGCTTCGGCGCGAGTTCCCGGCGCTGGCCGAGCAGATCGCCCTGACCACGCCGAACGAGAAGGACAAGCGCCACGGCCAGGCCATCGCCGCCGCCAGCTTGCCGGCGCTGCGCCCGGCCCCGGCCGCCGGCGACCGCCCCAGCTAGACTGCGCCCGCACCCGTCATGGACTTCCACCACCCCGACGCCGACCTCTTCGTGCCCGACGGCGCGCCGCTGCCGGAGGCGCTCGCGCGCACCACCCACCTGTGCGTCGGCGCCCACCAGGACGACCAGGAGTTCATGGCCTACCACGGCATCGTCGACTGCTTCGGCCAGCCCGAGCGCTGGTTCTGCGGCGTGGTGGTCAGCGACGGCGGCGGCAGCTCGCGCACCGGCCTCTACGCCGACTACAGCGACGCCGACATGCGCCGGGTGCGCAAGCAGGAGCAGCGCAAGGCGGCCGTGGTCGGCGAGTACGGCTGCCAGATCCAGCTCGCCTGGCCCAGCGCCCAGGTCAAGGACCCGGCCGGCGCCGAGGTGATCGAGGACCTGGAGCGCGTCTTCGCCGCCGCCCTGCCCGAGGTGGTCTACCTCCACAACCCGGCCGACAAGCACGACACCCACGTCGCCTGCTGCCTGCGCGCGATCGAGGCCCTGCGCCGGCTGCCGGCTGAACAGCGCCCGAGGCAGGTCTACGGCTGCGAGATCTGGCGCGACCTCGACTGGATGCTGGACGAGGACAAGGTCGTGCTGCCGGTCGACCAGCGCGAGAACCTGGCGGCGGCGCTCGGCGGGGTCTTCGACTCCCAGCTCTGCGGCGGCAAGCGCTACGACCTCGCGATCCAAGGCCGCCGCCGCGCCCACGCCACCATGTTCGAGTCGCACGCGGTCGACCAGAGCCAGGCCCTGTCCTGGGCGATGGACCTCAGCCCGCTGGTCCACGACGAGGACGCCTCCATCATCGACCACACCCTCAGCCTGCTCGACCGGCTGCGCCAGGACGTGCGCTCCCGCGCCCAGCGCCTCGGCGGCCGTTAGGACCAGAACCGTGAGCGAAGCATTCGAATCCCTCCAGCTGGACCACTCCCAGCTGACCGCGGTGCGCGACGCGCTCGCCGAGCGGGTCCGCGCCGGCCTCGCGGCCCCGGACGGCGAGATCCGCGCCCTGCCCGCCTGGCTGCCCGAACCGGGCCCGGAGCTGCGCGGCCAGGCGGTGGTGGTCGACACCGGCGGCACCAACATGCGCGCCGCCCTGGTCGAGCTCGAGCCGGGCAAGCCGCCCCGGGTCTCCGAGCCGGTCGGCGACGAGGTCCCGCGCGATCCCGAGCGCCGGGTCGGGGCCGAGGAGTTCTTCCGGCAGCAGGCCGAGCTGGTGCGGCGGCTGGACGCCCCGCCCGGCCTCCCGGTCGGCTACTGCTTCTCCTACCCGACCTCCAACCAACCCGACGGCGACGCCACCCTGCTGCACTGGACCAAGGGCATCCAGATCCAGGGCGTCGAGGGCGAGCCGGTCGGCGCCGGCCTGCGGCAGGGCATGGAGCAGCTCGGGCTGGCGCCCGGTCCGGTCTGGGTGCTGAACGACACCGTCGCCTCCCTGATGGCCGGCGCCTGGCAGGCCCGCGGCCAGGCCGAGTGCATCGGCCTGATCGTCGGCACCGGCACCAACATGGCGGCCTTCCTGCAACGCGAGGGCCTGGCCCGCATGGCGATCAACCTGGAGTCGGGGAACTTCCATCCGCCCGGGCTCTCGGTGTGGGACGACGAGCTCGACGGGGTCACCGACAACCCGGGCCAGCAGCGCTTCGAGAAGGCGGTGTCGGGCTACTACCTGCCCTACCTGTTCCGGCGCCTGTACCCGAACTTCACCGGCGTCGACCCCGCGGCCGGCTCGGCCCAGCTCGGCCAGCTACGACGCCGCTCGGGCCCCAAGGGCCGCGCCGCCACCCTGCTGCTCGACCGCTCCGCCGACCTGGTCGGGGCAGCCATCGCCGGCCTGAGCCAGCTGTTCCCCGCCGGTCGCCCGATCCGCGTCGTCGCGGAGGGGGGCCTGTACTGGAAGACCGCCGGCTACTCGGCGCGGGTGCTGGCCACCGCCCAGCGCCTGCTCGGCGCCCCGCACGCCTTCCAGATCGAATCCGTCGACCACGCCAACCTGGTCGGCAGCGCCTGCGCTGCCCTGCTCGGCAGCCGCGGCTAGGTCTTCGCGACGCCGCCGGCGCCCTCCCGCGGTTCGGTTCCCAGCTCCTCAGCAGCGGGCCCCAGATCGATCTCCGGGTAGAGCTCGCGTGCGCACTCGGGGCAGATGCCGTGGGTGAACTCGGCCTCGGAGTGCTCGCGGATGTAAGCCTCGATCTGGGTCCAGTAGCCTTCGTCATCGAGGATCTTCTTGCAGGAGGCGCAGATCGGCAGCAAGCCCTTGAGCACCTTGATCTCGTTCAGGGCCTGCTGGAGCTGAGCGTTGGTCTGCTCGAGCTCCTCCCCCTTCCGACGGAGGGCCTCCTCGGCCTTCTTCTGCGGCGTGAGGTCGGTGTGGGCGCCCAACATGCGCACCGGCCGGCCGGTCTCGTCGCGGATCGCCACGCCGCGGCACCGCACCCAGACCGTGGAGCCGTCGCGATGGCGGTAACGCACCACCTGGTCATAGGGATGCCCGGGGTCGGCGCAGTGGCGGTTGAAGTTCTCGAGCGCCAGTTGGAGGTCGTCGGGATCGATGAGGTCCTGCCACTCCGCCGCGAGGTGCTCCTTGCGAAGGGGGTCGAAGCCGAGCAGCTCCCAGAAGTGGCGTAGGGCTCGGCCGGGGTGGCCGAGCCGCCATGGCCGCGCAGGTCGTAGCGCAGGACCCGGGCACTCCGGGAGAGCCAATCGGCCTCGCGCTCCCACATCCGCAGGTCGAGGTTGCTGCCGTGGATCAGCACCACCAAGGGGCCCTCGCCGCGCAGCTCGTAGGCGAGGCCGCTGGCCGAGAGGCCGGTCTCCGGGGAAGCCGGCGGCGGCGCGACGCAGGACGGCAGCCAGGCGAGGACGGCAGCGGCGACGGCGATCGCGGTCAGCGTGGCAGGACGGCGCGAGGGGCGAGGCATCCCGAACCAGGATAGTCGGGGTGCGGACGCCGCACCGCCGGTCGCGGTCTAGGATGGGCCGCCGTGAGCCAGATTCCTCCCCCGCTGAATCCGCCGCACCGCATCCTGCTCGGCCCCGGCCCTTCGGTGGTCGCGCCGTCGGTGCTGCAGGCGCTGGCGAAGCCGACCCTGGGTCACCTGGACCCGGCCTTCCTGGCGGTGATGGACGAGCTCGGCGAGATGCTGCGCGGGTTGTTCGGCACCCGCAACGAGCTCACCCTGCCGATGTCGGGCACCGGTTCGGCCGGCATGGAGACCGTCTTCGCCAACTTGCTCGAGCCGGGCGACCGCGCGCTGGTGGGCGTGAACGGGGTCTTCGGCACCCGCATGGCCGAGGTGGCGCGGCGCTGCGGCGCCGAGGTGATCGAGGTGGCCGGCGAGTGGGGCCGCGCGCTGGCGCCCGAGGACTTCCGGGCCGCGGCGGCGGCCGCCGGCGGCGAATTCCGGCTGCTGGCGCTGGTGCAGGCCGAGACCTCGACCGGCGTCTGGCAGCCGATGGAGGGCATGCGCGAGGCCGCCGACGCCTGCGGCGCCCTGCTCCTGGCCGACTGCGTGACCTCGCTCGGCGGCGTCCCGGTGCAGCTCGACGCCTGGGGCGTCGACGCGGCCTACTCCGGCAGCCAGAAGTGCCTGAGCTGCCCGCCCGGGCTGGCGCCGGTCAGCCTGTCGCCGCGCGCGGCGGACCGGCTGCGCGCCCGGACCGCGCCGGTGCAGAGCTGGTACCTCGACCTGAAGCTGATCGGGAGCTACTGGGGCGGCGAGCGCGCCTACCACCACACCGCGCCGATCAACATGCTCTACGCCCTGCACGAGGCCGCGCGGCTGGCGCTCAAGGAGGGCCTGGAAGCGCGCGCCGCGCGCCACCAGCGATGCGGCCGCCTGCTGGTCGACGGCCTCGAAGCCCTCGGCTTGTCGATGCGGGTCCCCGAAGCGATCCGCCTGCCCCAGCTCAGCGCGGTCGCGATCCCCGAAGGCGTCGACGACGCCACCGCCCGCCGCTTCCTGCTCGAGGAGTTCGGGGTCGAGATCGGCGGCGGCCTCGGCCCGATGGCGGGCAACACCTGGCGCATCGGCCTGATGGGCGCCGGCGCCACCCGCGCCAGCGTCGAGCTGTGCCTGGCCGGGATCGAGGCCGCGCTCGCGGAGCAAGGCGCGCGATGAGATCGCCTTGGCAGCGCCTCCGTGGCGCCGCGGCGCTGGCCGTCGCGCTGGCGATCCCGGCCAGCGCCGCCTTCGCCGCTCAGGCGGAGGCGGCGACGGACCCGGCCGCCGCCGAATCGGCGCCCTCCGTCCTCCTGTTGGGCTTGGATGAGCCGGTCCAGCAACGGGCCGCCGAGCTCCTGCTCCCGATGTTGCGCGAGCACCACCCGGGCGCCACGGTGCAGGTGCTCTCCCCCGGCACCACCCTGCTCGCCGCCTACTACCGCGAGCGGCCGTCGGCGCTGGAGCGGAACGACTGGCTCGATCGACTGCACGCCGGCGCCTGGGATCACGTGGTGATCTCGCCGACGGCCTACCACCTCCAGGACTGGCTCCCCGAGCTGTGCTTCGAAGGCCTGCGCCTGACCACCGACTTCCTGCGGGAGCGCCGGCCGGACCGCACCCTGTGGCTGGCCGAGCCGCGGCGCTGGCCCGACCTGGGCCTGATGGAGCAGCAGCAGCGCGCCGACCTGCAGCGCATCACCCATGGACTCGGCCTGGAGCGGCTGCCCACCGCGGCGCCGCTCGGCGCCGCCGGACTGGAGCAGGAGGAGCGCGCCTACCGCTATGCGGCGCTGGTCTATTCCGCGGTCCGCTACCGGGGCAGCGAGACCGCCGCCGCGCTCCCCGAAGGCATGCCTCCGGCGCGCAAGGCCGAGCATGATCGCGCCTGCTGGGAGGCCTTCCGGAACCGCTGCCGCCCAGCCCCGCCGGAAGGCGCCTTCGTCGGCTACGTCACCCCGCTCGAGCTCCGCGGCGAGCTCACCGGCCTGGCCTTCGGCACCAGCACCATGCAGCGGGCGATCCGGCAGCGACTGCCGGCCCTGTTCGAGGCCGACCGCAAGAACGAGCTCGAGCTGCGCGCGCTGCAGGGCTCGATGACCGAGAACCTGCGCCGCAAGCCGGTGCGCGACGGCCTCGCCAAGCAGCGCGTCGACTTCTGCTGGGCCCAGGACAAGGGCGAGGACTTCGCCCCGGTGCTGCTCGATCTCCGCGAGCAGCTCGGCCAGGACGGCGCCTTCCTCTACTTCCTGCGCTACGCCGACGCCCCCACGCTCGACAACACCCACGACATCGGGCCGATGATGGTGATGGAGGGCCAGCAGGCGCGCGCGCTGGCCTGCAAGGCGGTGCCGCTGCGGGCGGCTTGGGGCCGGATGTGGGAGCGTTACCCGGAGCTGCCGATGATGGACGCCAACCTGAAGCACGCAGCCACACCGGTGATGGAGATGATCGCGGCCATGACTTACGCCATGCTCACCGGCCTCGACCCGCGCGAGCTGCAGCGCGGCGACCCGAGCCCGGCGGCGGTGATCGCGGCCGAGACCGTGCACGAGCTCGGGCGGCTGGAGCGGGCGCCGGGGAGCCTGGCGCCCGCTCCCCTGCCGTGGCGGACGGACCTCGATGAGAGCCTGCGCCGAGCCGGGATCGACGGCCGACCCCTGCTCTTGTTCGTCAGCGACGGCGGCCGCAGCGCCGAGGCGACCGAGGCGGCGCTGGAGGACCCCGCCAACCGCGCGCGGCTGCAGGGTCTGGTCCTGGTCCGTCACGCCCTCGGACCGGACGACCCGCTCGGCGAGCGCCTGCGCCTCAAGTCCGGCGCCGCGCTGCTGGTGCTCGATCCCGCCGCCTCGGACCCGGCCGCCGGTCCGGCCCCCGATCCGCTCGCCGACCCGGCCGCCAAGCTGGTCGGCAAGCGCGACGCCAAGGCCGTCACCCGCTTCCTCGACAAGGCCCGGAAGAAGCTGGACTGAGGCCCGAACATGCTGAGCGCGCTCCTCCTCGCCCTGCTGCCGTCGGCGCCGCAGGATCCGCCTCGGCCCGCCGAGGAGGTCCTGATCGAGATCCGCGCGGCCGGCAACGAGGTGCCGGCGGCCTTGCTCGAGGAGTTGGCCAAGCACCGCGACGCCGAGGCCTGCGCCGGCTTGATCGAGAGCCTGGAGCAGCTCCGGAACCAGGACAAGCTGTGCGCGGGGTACCGCGCCCTGCGCCACTTCGCCGGGGTGGCGGAGGCGGCTGAAGCCGCCGCCGACTACCTGGAGGAGCAAGCACGGCGTCGGCAGGAGAAGCTGGCGCTGCACGCGGTCTACCGGCTCGGCGCCCTCGGGCCGGCCGCCCGCGACGCGCTGGTCGCGCTGGCCCTCGACCACGCCACCGCCGACGGCCGCTCGGTGGCCGTGATGCACCTGGTGGCACTGGACATGCCGCTGACGGACAAGGAGCTGGCGAAGTTCGCCCGCAGCGAGGACCTGGCGACGCGCTACGAGGCCCTGCTGGCGCGCAGGGCCCGGCTCGAGCAACTCGCGCAGCAGGAGAAGGCGCTGGCCAAGCTGGCGCGGGGGCGCGACCCGGCGGAGCGCCTGGCGGCGGTCGAGCTGCTCGCCAGCCGAGAGCATCCCCAGCGCTATCCGATCCTGGAGCGCGCCCTCGAGGACAAGCACCCGCCGGTCGGCCGCAAGGCCCTGGCCTCGCTCGAGCGGTGCCGCTCGCCGGAGGCGGTCCGGATCCTGGTGGCCCGGATGGCGCAGTGCCGCGCGGGCGAGGCCCACCGCACCGCCGCGGCCCTGCGCCGCCTCACCGGCCTGAGCTTCGGCCCGCAATCCGACGCCTGGTCGCGCTGGTGGCTGGCCGAGGGCGAGGGCTTCGTCCCGGCGCCGCCGGAGCTCGCCGACGCCGAGGGAGCCGGCGGCAGCGTGGAGGCCGACACCGCGGCCGCCTTCTACGGCCTCTCGATCCTGGCCGAGCGGCTGGTCTTCGCCATCGACACCAGCGACTCGATGAAGGAGGCGGCCGGCCGCTACGGCGACCGCAGCCGGCTGCAGCTCGCCAAGGAGGAGCTGAAGCAGGCGATCCAGGCCCTGCCCAAGGGCGCGGCCTTCGAGATCGTGAACTTCGGCAAGAGCGCCTGGAGCTGGCAAGGCGAGCTGGTGGAGGCCAAGCGCAAGACTCGCGAGCAGGCGCTCGAACACGTCGACCGCTTGCAGATGAGCTGGGGAACCGAGGTCTACCGCGCCCTCCGCGAGTCCTTCCGAGATCCGCGCGCCGACTCCATCCTGCTGCTGACCGACGGCGACCCGCAGCTCAGCCTGATGCAGGACCGCGCCGCGTTGCGGCGCATCGTCGCGCAGTGGAATCGCACTCGTCACACCACCATCGACTGCCTCTCGATCGGCACCGAGCGCGGCTGGCTGCGCAAGCTGGCCGAGACCACCGGCGGGCGCTACCGGCGGGTGGACTGAGCGCCGCGGCGAGGTACGGCGGCGGCGGAGGCGGCCGACGAGGCGGCCGCCGCCCTAGCTCAGGTCGAGGATGCCGTTGCCGTGCACCGGGTCGAAGAGGGTGCCGACCGTGGCGATGTAGTTGATGCCCTCGCTGATGCTCGCCACCCAGGGCAAGGGCGCCCGGTCGGCCACGCGACCGAGGGTCACGGCGGCGAAGGCGCGGGCGATCCGCAGGTGCCGATCCCGGCCGTCGAGGATCGCGATCAGCGGTTCCACCGAGCGGCGGTCGCCGATGAAGCCGAGCGCGGCCGCGGAGGAACCGAGCACCGCCAGGGGCGGGCGACCATCTTCGGGCGCGATCAGCCCGAGCAGGATCGGCACCGCCTCGGCGTCCCCCATCAGGCCGAGCCCGATCGCCACCCGCTCCTGCAAGGCCGGCAGCCGCCGGCTCTCCCGCAGCAGCTCGCGCAGCTCCTCGCGGTGATCGGTAGCCTGCAGCAGGCCGAGGGCCACCGCCGCGTGGCCGCGGAAGTCGACGTCGGTGGCGTCGGTGAAGGCGGCGTGGACCGCTTGGCGCTCGCCCCAGGCCCGCATCAGACCGAGCGCGGTGACGTAGGCGCTGCGCTCCAGCGGCGGTCCGGGCTGGCTCAGCCGATCGGACACCACCACCGCGAGCACCGAAGGCACCGGGTGGCCGGCCGCCTGCCGGCGGTGGGCGTAGACGCCCAGCCCGATCGCCGCCCAGGGCCGGTAATGGGTGCCGCCGGACCGCACCTTCCCGAGCAGGAACTCCAGCACCTCGAGCTGCACCGGGCCGTCGGCCGTGGCCGCGATCTCGGCCAGGGCGATGGCGGTGAAGTTGCGCGAGAAGCGGTCGGAGCTCGAGTCGGCGTGCGCGATCAGCTGCTCGACGACCTCGCCGGCCCAGGGCGCGTCGGCCGGGGTGAGCAGGCCGAGCGCCTGCACCACCGCGCAGCGCAGCTCGAGGCTGGTGCTGCGCTTGGCCAACAGCTTGCGCAGATCGGCGGCGACCTCGGCGGTCAGGTCGGCGACCGGGTCGGCCTCGCTCCCCTCCCCGGGCGCGGCCGGGCCGAGCCGCCGGGCGCCGCGCAGCAGGCGGGCGATGGTGTTCGGCGCGTGGGCCTTGGCCAGGCGGTCGCTGCGGCGATCGCGAAGGAAGGCGCGCAGGCGCTCCACGATCGGGGCCGGGCGCTCCAGCTCGATCAAGCCCAGCGAGATCATGGCCGCAACCCCGAGGTCGGCGTAGGCCGCGTCGTCCTCCTCGATCAGGCCGGCAAGGCGCGAGGCGATCAGCTCGCGGATCGCCTGCTGGGAATCTCCACGGCCGAGATAACCCAGCCCGTAGACCGCGAATACCCGGGTACGGGCGGGCACGCCGGCAGGAGCGCCGGCCAGCTTGCGCCCTTCCGCGTTGTCGAGGGCGAGGGCCTCGAGGACCGGGAAGGCGCGGCGGTCCTGCAGCAGCCCGAGGGCGAGGGCGGCGGTCTCGGCGACCTCCTGGTCGGCGCGCGCGAGGCAGGCCTGGATCTGCTGACGACTGCCGGCGAGCGGGCCGAGGCGGGCGAGCGCGATGAGGTCGGCGCTGAGGATGTCGCGCGACTGGTCGGTCGCCAGGGACCGGAGCAGCGCGGGCCGGAGCACGCGCAGGATCAACTCCTCGTCCGGGTGGCGGCTCGCCACCGCGAGCGAGGCCTCCAGGCCGTCGGTCAGCCCGCCGCCCTCGGTCACGACGCCGCCGACGGCGAGCTTGCGGCGCAGGTCGAGGAAGGCGGCGCGATTGAAGTGCCACCAGACGTCCCAGGTGCTGCCGTCGGGGGTGGTGGAGCCGGCCGTGACCGCGGTGCCGGTGGTCGGCTGGGTCGGCGTCGGCAGGACCATCGGCGTGCCCGGCTTGCCTTGCGATGGGGTGGACGGCGTGGCCGGAGTGCCCGGAGCGAGGTCGGGCCCCGTGCGTTGGCCGGGGCCGTAATCCCACGGCTTGTTCGGGATCGGGGGCTTGCCGCCGATGTTGGGGCCGCGCACGACCGGCGGCCCGACGTAGCCTCCGCCATGGGCGAGTGCGACCGAAGTGGCGAAAAGGAAACTCAGGAGCAGGGCGCAGGTGCGAATCATGTCCAATAGGAAAGGAAACCCAGTCTACCGGTGGATCTCGTGGCAGGTTACCGAATCCAGGTCGAGGCCCTGGGAGTGCGCGATTCCGGGGCTCACCTGACCCCGGACCCGTCCCTGCTGACAGCGGGTGGACCGTCTGGCGGGTCCTCCCCCGACCTGCCGCCGGCGCCGCTCAGAGCACGATGACCAAGCGGCGGGCGGTCGAGCTGAGGCCGGGAGTCACCCCGCTCGGGTCGAAGGTCACGGCGGCGAGGAAAAGCGTCGCGCCGAAGTGCGCGGCCAGCGGCGGCGTGTTGGTCAAGGTGGCCACCGCGTCCCCGTAGGCGTCGAGCACGCCGTGGCTGAGACTCAGGTTGGGCGGCGACCATCCGCCGAGCATGCCCTGGAAGAGCGCGTCGGGGCTCAGCGGGACCGTGAGGCCGCCCACCACCGTCGGCCCGGTTCCAGTCGCCGAAGCGAGCAGGCGGTAGGGCCAGGCGGCCGCGCTGGCCGGGAAGTCGAGGAGGTAGTCGACGGAAGCGGTGGTCGCGAGCGAGAGGCAGGTGTTGCTGGGATGGAGGTAGGGATCGAAGCTGACCGCGCGAACGCGGCCGACGCGGTCCGCTCCCGGCAGGTTGACCCCGGGAGCACCCAGGAGGAGGTCGGGTAAGCCGTTCCCGTCCAAGTCGCCGCCGCCGGCGACCGCCGCCCCCAGCTCGTGGAGCGCTCCGCCACCCACGAACTCGCGGAGCGGCAGCTGGGTCCGGCCGGAGTACAGGGAGGCCCTGCCGGTGTCGGCAGCCGTCCCCGAGGCGGCGTAGGCCGGCTCGCCGACGAGGAAGTCCCCGCGGCCGTCGTCATCGAGGTCCCCCGCGGCGGCGAGGGCGGACCCGAATTCGGAGCTGCCCACGAGCTCGACCCGGAACAGCTTGCCGCCGTCCGAGCCGGCGTAGGCGTAGACCCTGCCGGAAGAGGACAGGGTGTAGACCCCGGGCATGGGCGCGCCGATCAGGAGGTCCGGGATCTCGTCCCCATCCAAGTCATCCACGCGAGCGAGGGACCAGCCGAATTGGGCGCCGGAGGCCTCGCCGTGGAACTGACGGATCAGGTTGCCGCTGGCTCCGGAGTAGAGCGCCACGCTGCCGGCGGCGGCGTCGCCGCCCGGGTTGGCCCAGGGCGCGGCGATGGCCAGATCGAGGACACCGTCCTGATCGACGTCGCCGGCGACGGCCACCCGCTTGCCGAAGGCGTCGCTCCGCCTCCAGCCATCGAGGCGGCGGAGGACCTGGCCAGAGGCGAGCGAGAGGAGGTAGGCGGCCCCGGCGTCCTCGATGCCGGCCGGATCGAAGCCCGGAGCGCCGACGAGCAGGTCCGGCGAGCCGTCGAGATCGACGTCGCCGGGGGCGGCGATCGCGAAGCCGAAGTTGTCACCCTCGGCCCGGCCGTCGAGGCGACGCAGGATCCGACCGCTGGCGCCAGACAGGAGGTAGACCGCGCCGGCGTTCAGGGCGCGGTAGCTGGCGGTGGTCGCGCCGACGGCGAGGTCGGGCACCCCGTCTCCGTCCAGGTCGTCGACCTGCGCGATCGCGGCGCCGAGGGAATCGCGGCTCGGGGCGAAGGTCGTGTAGAGGATCCGGCCGGTCGCGGGCGAGACCGCGCTCACGCCGCCGAACTGGCCCCGCGCGAAGGGGAAGCCGGTGACGAAGTCATCGAGGCCGTCGCCGTCGAGGTCGTCGGTCCAGAGCAGGGTGGTGCCCAGGCGTTGGTACTCGAGGGCGCCATCCCACTGCAGCGAGTCGTCCCAGCGGCCGCCGACGAGCTGAGCCGCGGCGCGGAGGGGCAGCGCGAGCAGGAGCAGGGCGGAGAGGAGGAGAGAGAGGGAGAGGAAACTCGAGTGGCGGGATTCCATATCCCCCGCATCATGCCAGAAAACCCCGCGCGCGGGGCGGCTTCAGCCCGCGCAGCCTCCGAGGACGGCGCGGGAAGCGGCGCGGCGACCGGCGCCTAGACTGGATCCATGCCGGTCTCCGCCATCCTGATCGCCGCCGCCGCGCTGCTGGCGCCCCAGGCTCCCCCTGCCTCCCCCCCGCCGGCGAGCGCGACCGAGCTCCGCTTCGACGGCTTGTGGGAGACCACCTACGGCCGCATGCGGCTGCGGGAGCGCGGCGACGCGGTGCGCGGGAGCTATTCCTATGCCGCCGGCTCGAGCATCGAAGGCGAGCGCGAGGGCAAGCGGCTCGAGTTCCGCTACACCGAGCCGGCGGCCGCGGGCGAAGGCTGGTTCGAGCTGAGCGCGGACGGCCAGAGCTTCGCCGGCCAGTGGCGAGCGGAGGGCGCGCGCCGCTGGTCGGGCTGGAGCGGCAAGCGGGTGGTCCCGGAGCCGCGCAAGCGCTGGCTGGTGATCCTCGAAGCCGACTGGGAGGGCAGCCTGGCGGAGGAGGAGTACGCCTTCGCCGACATGCTCGAGAGCTACTTCACGATGTCCTCGGCGCAGCACGTCGCGGTGCGCAAGCGCAGCTTCCATGACGCCGCCGACCTGAAGCGCTGGTGCGCCGAGGTGCCTTACCTGGCCGAGCCGGTGGTGCTGCTGCTCTCCACCCACGGCACCAAGCAGGGCATCACGGTCGGCGGCCACACGATCGGGCCGGAGGCGATCGCCGAGGCGGTCTCCGGCTGCGACAACCTGCTCGCGCTCCACCTGTCGGGGTGCTCGATGATGAAGGGGCCGGTGCCGCAGCAGATCCTCGACCACCTGCCGGCGGGCGTGTCCTTCCCGATCAGCGGCTACTCCACCCCGGTGGCCTGGGACGCCAGCGCGCTGGCCGACTTCGTCTACCTCACCTTCCTGCTGATCCGCGGGCTGCCGCCGGAGCAGGCGGTCGAACAGACCCACCTGATGGCGCCCTTCACCGGCGAGGAGAAGGTGCCGGGCGGGAAGTTCGCGCCGCTCGGCCTGGACGTGCTCGTGCCGGCGGTGGCGCAGGGGAGCGCGGCGGCAACGGATCAGGTCGCGGCCAGCGACTGATCGCGCTGGCGCCACTCGAGCGCGGCCAGGCCGCCGGCGAAGGCGGCTTCGCCGAACAGATGCCGGAAGGGCGGGCGGGAGCGCGAACTCAATCCCACCACCAATCCAGGAAGGGGTCCGGCGCCAGCTGCATGAGGGCGAGGGCCGCGCCGCAGGCCACGGCGTAGAGGCCCAGGTAGCGCAAGCCGGGCCGCATCCTCGGCACCACCGCGCACAGCAGCACGGCGAGCGGCCAGGCGGTCATGCCGCCGAGCAGCATGATGGTGAAGGCCCAGGCGGCGATGTCGAAGTGCAGCACCAGGTCGCTGGGGAAGCCGCGGGTGCCGATGACCTCGGGCCAGCCACCGAGCGCCCGGTGCATGTGAACCGCGAAGCTGGCGAACAGGCCGAGGAACACGACCGGCAGGCCGATCGCCGCGGCCGCGGCAGAGAGCCGGAGCGGCGCCGCGCCCTTCGCCGCCGTGAGCAGCACCAGGCCCAGCGCCAGGGCAGCCAGGAGGAAGAACAGGAAGAACGGGGAGCCGGACATGGGGCGGCGGGCGGGAGCCAGGGAGGAGGCCAGGGTCGGAGCAGCCGGCCTGTCGGTCGGCGTGCCCATCGAGGACCCCCTTGCGAGAGGGACGCCGGCCAGAATCTAGCGAGGCGGGAGCGGCGGCGGACCAGCGGCTCGGCGAGGCCGCCGCCAGCGGAAGAAGCGGTAGAGCGCGAGGCAGGAGAGCCCCGCCGGGATCCAGCCCAGGAACAGGGCTCCGGCCGGTTCGGGGTCGGCGTAGGCCTCCTCCGGCGGCTCCGGCATCGCCTGCCAGGCTCGATAGCCCAGCTCGAGGCCGAGCCAGAGCGTGCCCCAGACGACCAAGGTGCCGAGCAGCAGCAAGCCCCAGGCGCGCGGTCCGCCCGGGCGCCGCGCGGCGAGGGCGGAGGCGATCGCGCCGACCAAGCAGCCGGCGCCGAAGACGGGGTAGAAGACCTGGTCGAGGGGGGTCAAGGCCGCTGCCCCGCGCTCAGCCCGCCGCTGCCGCCGCCTCCTCGCACAGCTTGATCCACGAGCGCTTCTTCGCCGCCGGGATCAGCACGTAGTTCTTCATCACCTTGCCGTTGCCGGGGTCGTAGGGCAGCCCGCGCCCGGCCGCGACCAGCGCCGCCACCCGCTCCGGCGGCATCTTGAGCAGCAGATCGCCCTTGCCGAACATCGCGAACATCTTCGTGCCCACCTTCATGCCCTGCGCCCCGCGCCCGGAGTTGACGGTCACGCCCTCCACCCGCTCGAAGTGCGCTTTGACGGCTGCGTAGGGGTCGGTCTGGGCCATGGTGAGGGCGAGGATAGCGCCTGGCTGTGCGATCATGGCCGCCATGCCTCTCGCTCCGACAGTCGGCCTCTCCACGGTCGCGGCCGCCCTTCCGCAGAGCGCCGCCGATGGCTCGCACTGGACGCTGCTCGTCTACGTGATCGTGGCGCTGGGGATCTCCTTCCTGTGCTCGGTCTGGGAAGCGGTCCTGCTCTCGACGCCGCTGTCGCACCTGCAGGTCATGGCCGAGTCCGGGCGCCCCTCTGGCCGCCACATGCTCGCGATGCGGAACCGGGTCGAGCAGCCGATCTCAGCGATCCTGACCCTGAACACGATCGCCCACACGATCGGCGCCGCCGGAGCGGGAGCCGAGGCCACCCTGCTCTTCGGGAGCCGCTGGTTCGGCCTGATCTCGGTCGTGCTGACGCTGCTGATCCTGATCTTCTCCGAGATCATCCCGAAGACCCTGGGGACGACCTTCTGCCGCCAGCTCGCCGGCTTCACCGGCGTCTCGCTGGTGGTGCTCGTCCGCGTCCTCGCCCCGGTCGTGGCCGCGCTCGAGCTGATCGCCCGGCAGCTGCGGCCGCGCCGCCGCGAGCCCGCCGTGACCCGGGGCGAGCTGCAGGCGATGGCGCGGCTGGGCGCCCAGGAGGGCAGCCTCGCCGACGACGAACGCCTGGTGTTCGAGAACGTGCTGCGCCTCGACCGGATGAAGGTGAGCGAGGTGATGACGCCGCGCACGATCATGACCGCGCTCCCCGCCGCCCTCACCGTCGGCGAGGTGCGATCCGCCCACGAGGGCCTGAGGTTCTCGCGCATCCCGATCTACGGGCGCGACCAGGACGACATGGAGGGCTACGTCCTGAGGACCGACCTGCTCGAACACGCCGCGGCCGGGAGCACGGACACCACCCTGCGCTCGCTGGTCCGTCCGCTGCACGCGCTGCCGGAGATCGCCAGCGTGGCCAAGGCCCTGGACCGCTTCATCTCCGGCAAGGAGCACCTGTTCCTGGTGGTCGACGAGTACGGCGGCACCGCGGGCTTGCTGGCGCTCGAGGACGTGCTCGAGACCCTGCTGGGCCGCGAGATCGTCGACGAGTCGGACTCCACCGTGGACCTGCAGGAGCTCGCCCGCCGCCGCTACCTGGAGCACCAGAAGCGGCTGGCGGAGATCGCGGAGGCGCGCGAGCGCGGCGAGGAGGACTAGCGCGGTGCGCGGGCGCCCCTCGCGTCCGCTACTCCTCCCCGAGCGGGCAGGCTGACGCCTGCCCTTCAGACCCCAACCGACCCCAACTCAACCCGGGCCGATAGCGTGGATTTGCACCATCCGGATTGGACCGAAAATGGGGTCCACGTCAAGAAATGGGCCCATCCCACTCGATTGTGAACTTTACCAGGACCCCACTCCTGGGAGACGAGGTCCATCCAGATGCAATGAATTCTGAATCTGAATACTCAGCGATGCTCCAAATGGTAAAGGGTTCACCCGAGGGAAGGTTGAGACTCATGCTCTGACCATCGACCCTTATTGAATCTGTGCCGGGAATTGGCATTACTTGGATTTCTGGATGACCTGGGAAATCAAAGAAGGCCCGGTGATGGATTGAAGGAGGACCCGCATCATGGTCTGGGTGGGAAATCTCTGAAAGATTTACCTGCGCATGAATGCAATGGTCCTTCTCGATGGCAGTGCAAGAGAACACGCCAGAGAGTGCAAACCATGAAAGCAATCAGCACGACTCCTTCCGTTCTTTTTGAGATGTGAAACATCATACTTTTTTGTGCAG
>CAZXTO010000010.1:0-23020 GCA_964643675.1 uncultured Planctomycetales bacterium | reverse complement strand
GGCCGCGGTCGGTGGCGGCGATGGCGACGGCTTCAGCCTGCCGGGCATCTCGGACGGTCCCGACCTCAGCTCCGGCCCGATCGTGGAGGAGGAGCCGGAGCCGGCGCCGCGCAAGAAGCAGCGCCAGCCGACCCTGGTCTCGCTGCCGCCGATGTCGATCCTGACCTCCGGCCAGAAGCGCGACCGCGCCGAGATGCAGGCCGAGATCGACGAGCTCGGCCAGCGCCTGCAGGCCACCTTCGACTCCTTCGGCCTCGACGCCGCGGTGGTCGGCGCCGAGCGCGGGCCCACCCTGACGCTGTTCGAGGTCAAGCTGGCCGAGGGCGTCAGCGTGAAGAAGCTCAAGAACCAGCGCGATGACCTGGCGGTGGCGCTCGGCGCCCACGGCGTGCGCATCGTCTATCCGCTGCCGGGACGGACCACGGTCGGGATCGAGGTGCCGAACATCCAGCGCGAGAGCGTCTTCCTCAAGGACGTCTTCGAGGAGGCCAAGACCGACAAGAGCCGGCTGCCGATGGTGATCGGCCGCGACACCCTCGGCAAGGCGGTGGTCGAGGACCTGACCAAGATGCCGCACATGCTGGTGGCGGGCACCACCGGCTCGGGCAAGTCGGTGTGCCTGAACAGCATCCTGATGACGCTGCTGCTGACCCGCGGCCCCGAGCAGCTGCGGCTGGTGCTGATCGACCCCAAGCAGGTCGAGCTGCAGCTCTACCAGGACATCCCGCACCTGGCCTGCCCGGTGGTGACCGACATGAAGCGGGCGCCCTTCGTGCTGGAGTGGGCGCTGCGGCAGATGGAGGACCGGCTGCACCAGTTCAAGATGGCCGGGGTCCGCAACGTCACCGACTACAACGAGCTCGGCGCGGCGGAGCTGAAGAAGCGCATCGGCGAGGACAACTACGACCCCGAGGAGTTCCCCGAGCGGCTGCCCTACATCGTGCTCGTGATCGACGAGCTGGCCGACATGATGCTGGTGTCGGCGAAGGAGGTCGAGATCGCGATCTCGCGCCTGGCGGCCAAGGCGCGCGCGGCCGGCATCCACCTGCTGGTGGCCACGCAGCGCCCCAGCACCGACGTCGTCACCGGCCTGATCAAGATGAACCTGCCGGTGCGGATCGCCTTCAAGGTGACCAGCTCGGTCGACAGCCGCGTGATCCTGGACGACAGCGGCGCCGACCTGCTGCTCGGCAACGGCGACTTCCTCTACCGCCCGCCGGGCGCCGCCGGCATGACCCGCGGCCAGGGCGCCTTCGTCTCCGAGGCCGAGGTGCGCGAGGCCTGCGACCACCTGCGCTCGCACGGCAAGCCGGAGTTCATCGAGGACCTGGTCCAGATGAAGGGCAGCGCCAACGGCGACGGCGAGGTCGACGACCCGCTCTACGACGACGCGGTGCGCATCATCCTGCAGAGCGGCCGCGGCTCGGCCTCGCTGCTGCAGCGGGCGCTGTCGGTCGGCTACACCCGCGCCAGCCGCCTGATCGACATCATGTCGGAGCAGGGCGTGCTCGGGCCCTTCATCGGCTCGAAGGCGCGCGAGGTCCTGCTCACGGTCGAGGAGTGGGAGGCGCAGAGGGAGCAGACTCCCTGAGCACCCGCTCCAGGTCGAGCGGGTTGATCGGCTTGCTGATGTAGTCGTCCATCCCGGCGCGCAGGCAGCGCTCGCGGTCGCCGACCATGGCGTTGGCGGTCATGGCGACGATGCGCTGGCGGCGGCCGCCATCCTGCCCGGACTCGGCTTCGCGGATGGCCCGGGTGGCCTCGAGGCCGTCCATGACCGGCATCTGCACGTCCATCAGCACCAGGTCGAAGCTGCCCGCTTCGAGGTGCTCGATCGCTTCGCCGCCGTGATTGGCGATCGTGACCTGGTGGCCGAGCTTCTGCAGGGAGCGGGTGGCCACCTTCTGATTCACCAGGTTGTCCTCGACCAGGAGGATCTGGAGCGAACCGTCGTCGAGCGTCTCCTCTTCGCTCGCCGTCACCGGTGCGTCGGGCGCGGCGGGGGGCGAGTCCTGCTCGAGCTCGATGCCGGACTCCGGTCCCGCCAGCAGCTCCTGGATGGCGTCGAACAGGGCCGAGGGCGTGGACGGGCACGGGATGTTCGCCAGTCCGGCGCGGTGGCAGGCGGCGGTGTCGAGGGCGCCCGAGCTGGGATCGACCAGCATCAACAGCTTCGGCAGGCCGCCGCCCGCTTGGAGCTCCTCGGCCAGGGCCAGGCCCTGGTGCTCGTCGAGGCCGCTCGAGAGCAGGAGCAGCTTCACGGGGTTGGTGGTGCGCTTCGCCCGCTCCAGGGCCTGCCGCAGCTCCTCGCCGGTGCCGGCCGTGGCCGGGACCAGGCCCCAGGCCTGCAGCAGCTCCTGGGCCATGTCGCGGTGACAGGGGTTCTCGGATGCGACCAGGACCGGGATGCCGCGCAGCCAAGGCAGCAGCTCCTGCTGCAGTCCGGCGCTCGGCCGCTCGACCTCCATGGGGAGCTCGAAGGAGAAGCGGCTGCCCTCGCCGGCGGCGCTCTCGACCTGGAGCTCGCCGCCCATCAGGGCCGTGAGCCGGGCGGAGATCGCCAGGCCGAGGCCGGTGCCGCCGAAGCGCCGGGTGGTCGAGCCGTCTTCCTGGGTGAAGGCGTCGAAGATCAGGTCGAGCTTGTCGGCCGCGATGCCGATGCCGGTGTCGATCACCTCGAAGCGGATCCGGGCCGGCGAGCTCGACTGGTCCACGCAGGTGACGGCCAGCCGGACCTTGCCCTGCTCGGTGAATTTGATCGCGTTGCCGACCAGGTTGACCAGGATCTGGTTGAGGCGCAGCGGGTCCCCGCGCACGGCCTCGGGCACCTGGGAGCCGACGTGGAACTCGAAGCGCAGGCCGGCCTGGCGGGCGCGCATGCCCATCGGCTGCAGCACCGTGCGGAGCGATTCGCGCAGGTCGAAGGAGGTCTCCTCGAAGTCCATGCGCCCGGCCTCGATCTTCGACAGGTCGAGGATGTCGTTCAGGATCCGCAGCAGCGACTCGGCCGAGGAGTGCGCCATGCGCACGTACTCCTCCTGCTCGGAGCTCAGCTCGGTGCTGAGGGTCAGCTGGGTCATGCCGATGATGCCGTTCATCGGCGTCCGGATCTCGTGGCTCATGTTGGCGAGGAACTCGCTCTTGGAGCGGTTGGCCTCCTCGGAGGCGAACATGGCCTTCTGCAGCGCCGCCGCGTCCTCCTGCATCCGGCCCACCAGTCGCCGCGCCACCCGCATGGCGCTGGCCGAGCGCTCGCGCCACTTGTGGGCGGGCTTGGCCGAGTGGGCGACGTAGAGCCCGAACAGGTAGGTCATCATGGCCTTGAACAGGCCGACCTTCCACACCACCGGCTCGGCGCCGAAGATGTCACCGAGCGCCAACACCCCGAGGTAGCCGCAGGTGCCGATCTGGATCAGGGTGACCACCCGCCGGTAGTGGATGTGGACCTGGTCGGCGGCCCGGACCATCAGGACCACGAACATCCAGCTGTGCTCGAAGCCGGTGAAGGCGACCGTGCCGAGGAAGGGGATCAGGTCGGCGGCCATGACCACCGCGCCCAGGTCGACGCGGCGCGTGCGGCCATACCACCGGCGCAAAATCAGGGTGGTGGCCCCGATGTAGGCGTAGGCGCCGGCGGTGCCGGCGCACCAGAGCAGCCAGTCCACCGTTCCCGTCCGGACCAGCTCGTGCATGGCCACGACCAGCGCCAGCAAGGCGAAGCCGATCAGGCGCAGGCGCGGGATGATGACCGCGTTGACCTTCCAAGCACGCTGCTCCTTCTTGGCCCGCGCCACCTCCGGATCGACGTCGATGCCGAGCTGGGAGATGTCCTCCTTCAACAGGATGTCCGGCGCCTGCGGCTGCAGGGGCTCATCGCGGTTCAGGGGGAGCGATTCGGGCATGAAGAGGAGGTCCGATCCGCGGCGGGCCGCGGCCGGAAGGCCCACCTCTATCGGCCTTTCCGTGGTCCTAGCTGAGGAGGAGCTGCCCTTCCTGGCGGCCGCAGCCGGGGCGCCAGGAGATAGAATCTCCCCCCTGGCGCCGGCGGACCCTCCTCCTGGGCTGGCCAGATCGCCCTAAATCCATGTCTAACAAGGACATCAGCGTCGCCCTGGTGCACCTGGGCTGTGCCCGCAACCTGATCGATTCCGAGAACATCCTCGGCCGGTTGGGGGCGGAAGGCTACGCCCTGACCGGTGCGGTGGAGCAGGCCGACGTGGCCGTGCTCAACACCTGCTCCTTCATCGGCCCGGCTCGGGACGAGTCCGAGGCGGCGATCGAGGACCTGCTCGGGCTCAAGGCGGCCGGGGAGCTGCGCGGGGTGGTGGTGGCCGGTTGCCTGCCCGAGAAGTTCCGTCCGGAGGTCGAGCAGCGCTACCCGGAGGTCGACGCGATCCTGGGTCTGAGCGACTACTCGAACATCGCCCGGGTCGTCGAGTCGGTCCTGAAAGGCCGCAAGGTGCGACCCGGTGACGGCGGCCGGCCGGTCAGCGGGCAGCAGCTCGAGACCATCCGCCTGCTGCAGACCCCGCGCTCCTACGCCTACCTGCGGCCGAGCCACGGCTGCGATCACGAGTGCGCCTTCTGCATCATCCCCGCGATCCGCGGTCCCCAGCGCAGCAAGCCGGTCGAGTCGGCGGTGGCCGAGGCGGAGGTGCTGGTGGCGCAGGGGGTGAAGGAGATCGTGATGGTGGCCGAGGACACCACCGGTTACGGCGCCGACTTCGGCGCGGGCGGACCGCGCCTGCCCGAGTTGGTGGAAGGCCTCGCCGAGGTGGAGGGGCTGCGTTGGTTGCGGCTGATGTACGCCTACCCCAACGCCTTCCCGTGGCGGCTGACCGAGCTCCTGCGCGAGGCGCCCACGGTGCTGCCCTACCTCGACATCCCGGTGCAGCACATCGCCACGCCGGTGCTGAAGCGGATGCGCCGCGGCGGCACCGAGGACTCGGTGCGGCGGATCCTCGACCGCCTGCGCGAGGAGGTGCCCGGGATCACCCTGCGGACCACCGTGCTAGTCGGCCACCCGGGCGAGGGCGAGGGCGAGTTCGAGCAGCTGCTGCGCTTCCTCGAGGAGTTCCGCTTCGAGCGCCTGGGGGCCTTCGCCTTCTCGCCCGAGAGCGGCACCGCCGCCGGCGAGGACCAGGACCGTTGCTCGCCGGAGGAGGCCCAGGATCGCCTGGGCGCGGTGATGGAGCTGCAGGCTGGGATCCACGCCGAGCACCAGCGCGGCCTGGTCGGGCAGGAGATCGAGTGCCTGATCGACGGTCGCGAGGGCATGACCGCGGTCGGCCGCGGCCACGCCGACGCCCCCGAGGTCGACGGCCTGATCCGGATCCAGGACCCTGGGGGCCGTCTCCAGACCGGTGAGCTGTTGCGGGTGCGCGTGACCGAGGCAGAGGGCTACGATCTGTGCGCCGAAGCCGTGGATCCCGCCCCCCGAGGATGAGCCTCGCCCGCCAAGTCCCCAACATCCTGACCTTCAGCCGCCTGCTGCTGGCGGTGGTGGCCTTCTGGTTCCTGCACCTGCTGGCACACGCCGCGGGCGACCCGGAGGCGATCCGCCGGCACAGCTTCTGGGCCTTCTGGTTCTACCTGGTCGCGGTGGCCACCGACTTCCTCGATGGGCGCATCGCCCGGCGCTACGGCTGGGTGACCGCGGTCGGGCGGGTGGCCGACCCGGTGGTGGACAAGGTCCTCACCCTCGGCGGTCTGATCTTCCTGGTGGCTTCGCCCTTCCTCGTCCACGCCGAGCCCTTCGCCGCGCGCGCCGACACCTACGGCGAGCTGGTCCCGGCCTGGGCCGCGGTGCTGATCCTGGCGCGCGAGTTCCTGGTCACCGCGCTGCGCGGCCTGGTCGAGAGCCGCGGCATGGAGTTCCCGGCCGAGATGGCCGGCAAGTGGAAGATGACCTTCCAGTCGATCTACGTGCTGATCATCCTCGGCGCGGTGGGCGGCGTCCCCGAGGCGATCCGGCTGGGTTTCCTCGGTCTGTTGTGGGAACCGGTGGTCGTGCTGGGCCTATTCTGGGTCGTGATCTTCATGACCGCCTATTCCGGCGTCACCTATGTCATCCGCGCCGCGCGCCTGCTCGGCGGCAGTCGATCTTGAACCAGCCCATCCTCGAACGCCTCCACGACCTGCTCGACGAACTCGACCACGCCGGCCCCGAAGTGCGGGCGGAGGCGGCCGAGCTGCTGCGCGGCTGGGCCAACGCGCAGTCGGTCGCGCCCCCGGTCGGGGCGAAGGAGCTGCCTGGTCGCTACGGCATGATCGGCGGCTCCTCGGCCATGAAGCAGGTCTTCGGGGTGCTGTCGAAGATCGTGCGCACCGAGGTCACGGTGCTCGTGCTCGGCGAGAGCGGCACCGGCAAGGAGCTGGTGGCGCGCGCGCTGCACAAGAACGGGCCGCGGCGGAAGGGCCCCTTCCTGGCGGTGAACTGCGCCGCGATCTCGCCGCAGCTGCTCGAGTCGGAGCTGTTCGGGCACGTGAAGGGGGCCTTCACCGGCGCCCACAAGGCGCGCAAGGGCTACGCCGAATCGGCCGACGGCGGCACCCTGTTCCTCGACGAGATCGGCGAGATGTCCTTCGACCTGCAGGCCAAGCTGCTGCGCTTCCTGCAGGACGGCGAGGTCCGTCCGGTCGGCGGCAACACCGTCAAGCGGGTCGACGTGCGCGTGGTCGCCGCCACCAACCGCGACCTCCTGCAACGCGTCCAGGACGGCCACTTCCGCGAAGACCTCTATTACCGCCTGGCCGTGATCGCGATCGAGATGCCGCCGCTGCGCGAGCGCAAGGAGGACCTGCCCCACCTGGCCCGCTTCCTCCTCTCCCGCAACGCCAAGGAGGGCCTGCCCAGCGCCGAGATCGCCCAAGAGGCCCTCGACAAGCTGCAGCAGAACGACTGGCCCGGCAACATCCGCGAACTCCAGAACGAACTCACCCGCGCCGCTGCCTTCGCCCAAGACGGCACCATTTCGGGGTCAGACATCGATTAATTCGGGGTCAGACGTCTCTTTCTGGGGTCAGACCTCGATCCTCCGAGGGGAGCCATCCGCGAAGCTGAGCCTCGCCGCGAGAATGCCGTAACCCAGCGCCGGACATTCCGTCGGCGTTGGTGTGGCGAGGAATCTCCGGATCGATCTACCCGGTGAAGTCTTCCACCTGATCAGTCGCTGCAGTCGTGATCGGTGGATTCTGGGGGATGCGGACCCTCGTCGGGTGGACTTCCGTCAGTCGCTCGCCATCGCCCAGGAGCGGTCGGATTGCCGGGTGCTGGCCTACGCGGCGATGTCGAACCATCTCCACCTGGTGGTGGAGGCTGGGGAGGAGCCGCTGGCGCGGTTCATGCAGCGTTTCCTCGGGGCTCTGGCCTGGCGGGTGAATCGTCGGCTGGGCCAGTCCGGTGCCATGGTCGGGGGGAGGTACCGCGCCCTGCTGGTGGACCGGGAGCGCTACCTGGCGCAGCTCCTGGCCTATGTCCACGGCAACCCGCTGCGCGCCGGCTGCGCCCGGTCGATCTGGAGCCGTCGCTGGACCTCGGCCGGAGCCTACCTGGAAGGCGATGATCCCGTGGTTCGATCCGACTGGGCCTGCTCCCTGCTCGGCACCGACCCATCCAACCTGCGGGAAGCGATCGACGCCTTCGATGGCTACGCCCGCAGCCGGGACCCAGTCCTGGCGCTGGATGGCCAATCCGAGTTGGAGCGCCGGTGCCTCCGTCTGGAGCGCGAGCAAGGGCAGTCCCTCTCCAGGAGCGTCCCCTTCCTCGGCGGCGAACGCCTCCGCCGCCGAATCCTGGAACAACTGCCGGCCGCCGCCGAGGTCCTCGAGGCCGGCGACGGCTTGGAGATCGTGGTGAGTCCGGGTGCCCACTCCGCAGCACCCTTGGCCTCTTGGGGCCGCTTCGTGCTCCAGGACTTCCACCTGCTCGACTGGGGTGGCCGCGGCCCGGGCCGCCCGTCCACCTCCCTGCGCCAGGCGCGCTGGGTGGCGCTCACCGGGGCGGTCGAGGGCCTCGGCGTCGACTTGGAACAGGCCAGCGCCGCCTTCCGCCTCTCCCTCCCCGCGGCGCGGCGAAACCTCCAGGATCCGGCATCGCCGGACCGGTGCCGGCGCCGGGACCAGCTCCTCCAACGATGGCGGGCGCGTGCCGCGGCCGCCGGACCGCTGAACAATCAATGTCTGACCCCGAATTAACTCGGGAGCAGGATGCGGATCAGCTGGGGGGCGGCGAACAGCAGGGCGGCGCAGAGGGCGACCAGCAGGGCCAGGTCGAAGATCACGCGGCGGTCCCAGCGACGGCGCTGGCGGTAGAGGTGCTCGATCTCCTCGCGGCCGCGGAACTGGCCCCGCCACGGGAAGCGGCTGCGGCTGCGCTCCTGCTCGGCCCGCTCGCGGAGTTCGGCCAGGATCTCCTCCAGGCGCAGCGCCCGATAGCGGTCCAGCAGCTCCAGCTTGCGGTCGGTCTCTTCGCGGGTGGAGCTCATCCGAGGGGCACCGGGAAGAAGGTGAGCACGATCAGGACCAGGAGCACGCTGAGCAGGCCGATCAGCCCGCCGAAGGCGACGCTCACCAGGGTTCGGAGCAGCGAGCCCAGCGGCCCCTCGAACCAGGCCTTCGGCGCGGCCGGCAAGACGCCGTCCTGGACCGCCTCGCCGTGCAGGAGCTCGAAGGCCTCCCGCCGCAGCTCGACGTCCAACCGCCGCCGCAGCGGCGCCGGGATCTCCTCGGCCAGGGAGAGCTCTACCACGGAGCCTCCTGACGCCAGCGCGACACCCGTTCGGTCATCGCCACCATCAGCGCCGAGAGCAGGATCCCGAGCAGCAGGGCGATGGCCAGGTTCAGCGGCAGCTTGGGGAAGTAGGGCTCGGCCGGCTCCTGCGCGCGTTCGACCAGCTCGATGAAGGCCGGGTCGCCGTCCATCGCCAGCCGCGTCTCGGCCAGCTGCAGCCGCAGGGACTCGACCAGCCCGCGCTGGCGGGCGATCTCGTCGTCGATGCCGCGCAGGCCGGCCTGGATCGCGGGCATCGCGTTCCACTCCGCCATCGCCTCGTCGAGCTGGGTCTGCCGCGCCTCGCGCTGCACCGAGAGGTTGGCCTCCTCGATCTGCAGGTTCACCAGCCGCTCGGCGTAGCCCTGGCGCAGCGGGTCGGCGGAGTAGCTGCGCGAACTCTCGAGGATCTCCTCCTCGGCGTCGATCTGGGCCTGGATCTGGTCCACCCGCAGCTGCTGCGCCTTCACCCGGGGGAAGTCGGCCGTCTCGCGCGCCAGCATCGCGGCCAAGGAGGCCTCTTCCTTCGCCAGCTCGTTGCGCAGCTGGGCCAGCCGCGGGTTGAGCTCCTCGGTGCGCGAGCTCGGGATGAACTCCGGCCGCGCGTCGTGCTGGGCGGTGATCTCGCGCCGCTCGTCATCGAGGGTGTCGCGCCGAACCGCCAGCCGCGACAGCTCGTCGCGCAGGGTCTGGATCCGGCCGCTGGCGGCCTGCAGCTCGGCCTCGTAGTCGACCGAACCCGAGGCCTCGAGATAGGCCAGGCGCTGCTGTTCGGCCTCGGCCAGCTTGGTCTCGGCCTCGCCGAGGCTGCCCTCGAGCACCGTCTGCCGCCGCCCCAGGTCGCGCCGCGCCACCCGCTGCAGCTCGTCCTGCAGCAGCTCGAAGTAGGTGTTGGCGATCTCGGCGGCCAGCCGCGGGTCCGGGTCGAAGGCGCTGACCACCACCAGGTTGAAGGCGTCGATATCGACGTCGACCTTGTCCTCCAAGTCGCTGGCCGACACGCCCTCGACCTCGTTGGCCACCCGCACCCGCATCTCGGCGGTCTGCATCACGCCCAGCAGGGAGGCCTGGCGCTCGGGGTTGCCGGTCGGCAGCTTGGCGCCGGTGGGCAGGTTGGCGGTGTCGCTGCTGAGGCTGAAGCTCTCGGCGGTGGCGGGTTCGAAGCCGCGCGCCTGGCTGCGGAAGATCGGCTCCATGCGCTCGGTCAGCCACCAGGCGGCTGCGAGCGCACCCGCGCAGACCAGCAGGACCACGGGGAAACGCTGGAGCAGAAGCGGGAAGGGGCCGGTCGGGCGGGTCACGGCAGCAGGCCGCCTGGGCCGCAGGCGACGGGACCGGGGCTATTGTGTCCTCTCGATGCCCGCGGGGCCATCCCCAGCCGGTCGAGCGGCTCAGGAATCCTGCCGGTCCCGCGGGCCCCGCTCGACCAGTCGCTCGGCCAGCGACCGGAAGCCGTCGCGGAAGGCCTGCTCGGAGTAGCCTTCGGTGGTGCGCCGGATCCGCTCCGGGTCCAGATCCAACGCGTCCAGCTTGTGGATCGCCGCGATCACCGCGTCGGCGCTCTGCTCGGGGAAGTGGACCCCGCTCACGCCGGCTTCGACGGTCTCGGCCGGGCCGCCCTGGCCCAAGGCCACCACCGGCCGCCCGGCGGCCATCGCCTCGACCGGGGCGATGCCGAAGTCCTCCAGGCTCGGGAATAGGAAGGCCCGGCAGCCGGCCACCATCTCGACCAACTCCTGGTCCGGCACGAAGCCGACGAACTCGACCGTCGGGCCGGCGATCTGCTGCAGCCGCTCCAGCTCGGGGCCGCGGCCGGCCACCTTCAGCGGCAGGCCCAGCCGCGTGCAGGCCTCCACCACGATGTCGACCCGCTTGTAGGACTCGAGCCGCAGCGCGGTCAGGAAGTAGTCACCCGGCGAGACCCTCCGGCCCGCCTCGAGGAAGGGCTCGAGCTGCACCGGCGGGTACAGCACTTCGGCCTCGCGGCGGTAGTGCTTCCGCACCATGTCGGCGATGAAGCGCGAACAGGCCACGTAGAGGTCGGGCGCGTCGGCCCGCGCCTGGTCCCAGCGCACGATGCGGCGCACCAGCGCGCGCAGCAGCGGACGTAGCGGCGCCGGGTAGCTGGCCAGGAACACCTCCTGGCGTTCGTAGCCGAACATCATCGGCCGGTAGATGTAGCACAGGTGCGGCACGCCGGCCGGCGCGCGCAGGCTCTTCATCCAGGACACCGAGCTGGTCACCAGCAGGTCCAGGTCCGGGTCGAGCTTCAGCCGGTCGACCATGCCCGGATAGAGCGGCAGCGGCCAGCGGTACTTGCTGGGCGGCACCAGGCCCTGCAGCCAGCTCGAGCGCACCTCCCAGCCCTCGGTCATCGGATTGCGCTCGTCCAGCAGGGTGTGGACCGGGGCCTCGGGCCAGATGCGATGGAACTGCTCGAGGCACTTCTCGGCGCCGCCGTGACGGATGAAGTCGTGGGCGATCGCGACCTTCATGGTCAGGCCGCGCCCTCGCCGCCGGCGGGCTCGAGCTTGCGCTGCTTGCTCATGCGCCAGCCTTCGGCGCGGCCGGCCCAGGCCGGCAGCAGGCCGCGCAGACCGTGCAGGTGGCGGCTGCGCCAGAACAAGCGCAGCACCGCGCCGCCCACCGCCCAGGCCAGGCCGGGGCAGGAAAAGTTGCCGATCGCGTAGGCGTAGAGCATGTGCGCCAGGCCGGCCGGCCCGCGCCCCCAGTGCTTGAGCAGCACGTAGGTCTCGTTGGCGGCGTTGTTGTGCAGGGTCTCGGCGCTCACCCGCGGCGTGTTGCCCTGCCGCGGCGCCTCGTGGTGATCGGCCTCGACCTCGGGGTCGAAGATCAACCGGTAGCCCTGCCGCGCGATCCCCAGGCAGGCGTCCATCTCGAAGCGGTAGCAGTCGCCGAGCAGGCGCTCGTCGAAGCCGCCGTGGGCGCGCAGCGACTCGATGCGGAAGCTCATGTTGGCGCCGCGGAAGTGATCCACCCGGAGCGAGCGCTCGGTGTGGCGGGTGCTCTGATCCAGGATCAGGCCCGGGAACAGCACGCGATTGCGGTAACGGGCGCGCTTGTGCTGGGGTTGCTCGTCGACCACGTCGATCGCCGGCCCCGCCACGCCGCCGATGCGGGCCTCACGCTCGTAGTGGCGGGCCAGGTTGGCCAGCCAGAAGGGGCGCGGGATGGCGTCGTCGTCGAGGAAGCAGGCCACCTCGCCAGTGGCGGCGTTGAGCAGCGCGTTCTCGGCCGGAACGATGCCGGGGCGCTCGACCACCACCTTGACCACCTTCAGCTCGGGGTGGGCGTGGATGAAGTCGTCGACGGTCTTGGCGCCCTCCGGGTCCTCCTGCAGGCGCAGGCCGACCAGGATCTCGTCCGGCTTGCGGGTCTGCACCGCCAGCGCCTCCAGGTTGCGGCGCAGCAACCCCGGGCGGCGGAAGGTCGGGACGAAGACGGAGAAGTTCATCGGCGTTCGGCGTCGTCGGCGAGGGCCAGACGGTACACCTCCACGTGCCGTTCGGCACTCCGCGACCAGGTGAAGGCGGCGGCGTGGGCGCGGCCGCGGGCCACCAGCCCCTCGCGCTCCGGGCCCGGCTGGGCGGCGCGCTCGAGGCCCTCGGCGATCCCCTCGGGTTGGTCCGGGTCGACCAGGATCGCCGCCCCGCCGGAGACCTCGGGCAGCGAACAGGCGGCGGCCGCGACCACCGGGGCGCCGCAGGCCATGGCCTCGACCACCGGGATGCCGAAGCCCTCGAGCCGCGAGACCAGGGCGAAGGCGCCGCAACAGCCGTAGAGCCGCGGCACGTCCTCCTCGTCGACGAAGCCGGTGCGGAGCACGCCGGCGTCGTGGCCGCGGGCGACGATCCGCTGCCACATCTCGTCGAACAGCCAGCCCTCGCCCCCGGCCAGCACCAGCTGCCGGTCGAAGCCGCGTTGCCGCAGCAGCTGGAAGGCGGCGCACAAGCCCTCGATGTTCTTGTTGGGCTGCAGCGTGCCGAGCTGGAGCAGGAACCCGGCCTCGATGCCGTAGCGCTGGCGCAGGCGCGCGAGCGCGGCCTGCGGGTCGGCCGGCGGGCGCAGCTCGGCGCCGACGCCGTGCGGGATCGCGTGGATCCGGTCGGGGTCGGCGCCGAGCCGCTCCACCATGTCGGCCTTCGAGAACTCCGAGCCGGTGATGACCCGGTGGGCGCGCCGGACCGACGGCGGCACGGTCGCGGTCAGTTCCTTCACCCAGGCCTCGGGCAGGCCTTCGGGGGCGCGCAGGAAGGCCAGGTCCTGCACCGTCAGCACCCGCCGCGAGCGCCGGGTCGGCGGGATCCGGTCGAAGGCGCCGTGGAACAGCGCGTGGCGCCCGAGGGTGAGCTCGGCCGGCGCCCGCAGCGCCCGCAGCAGGCGCGGATGCCAGCGCGAGCAGACGTGCTCCTTCACGCCGGTCAGCTCGAGGGCCTCCCGCATCCGCGGCAGGTGGGCGGCGCGGAAGAAGGAGAAGGCCAGCTCCAGCGACCAGTCGTCGGGCCAGGCCGCCGGGAGGTGGCGCAGCAGCTCCACGCCGTAGCGGTAGGCGCCCGCCTTGGTATAGCTCTGCAGCGCCAGCGGCGTCGCGTCGACGAGGATCCTCATGCTGGGAGTTCCCGGGCCCGGGCGTACGCCTCCAGGGTCTCCTGAGCACAGCGCCGCCACGAGAACTCATCGGCACGACGGAGCCCCGCCTGCCGCATTTCCTGGCGCCGGCCGGGGTCCTGCTCCAGGGCCAGCAGCAGCTCGGCCAGCCCTTCGGCGTCGTCGGCGTCGAACAGCTCGGCGGCGCCGCCCGCGACCTCGGGCAGGGAGGCCCGGTCGCTGCACAGCACCGGAGTGCCGGCGGCCATGGCCTCGATCACCGGCATGCCGAAGCCCTCGAAGCGCGACGGAAGCACCAGGGCGAGGGCCTCGGCCACCAGCCCCGGCAGGTCGGCGTCGTGCACGAAACCGAGGAAGCGGACCCGCTCCTGCAGGGCCGGGCGCTCCTCCGCCAGGCGACGGATGCTCTCGCTCTGCCAGCTGGCCCGGCCGGCCACGTCGAGGCCGGCGCGCAGGCCGCGCTCGATGGCGATGGCCATCGCCCGCAGCAGCAGCTCCAGGTTCTTCTTCGGTTCGAGCGAGCCGAGGAACAGGAAGCGGGAGGGCTCATCGGCGGCGGCCGGGCGCTCGGCGGCGCCGAGGGCCCGGAAGCGCTCGTCCACGCCGTGGTGGATGATGGTCGTGCGGCCGCGCGGGACGCCGTAGGAGGCGACCAGGTCGTCGCGGGTGTAGGCGCTGTTGCAGATCCAGTAGGCCGCCTCGGTGACCGCCCGCTCCATGCCCTCGAGCAGCCGCTTGGCGGTGGCCGGCTCCAGGTATTGAGGGTAGTGCAGGAACATCAGGTCGTGGCAGGTGACCACCAGCCGGCCGGCGCTGCCCAGGGGCCAGATCGGCTCGCAGGCGTGGACCAGGTCGTGCGGGCCGGCGAACCACTCGGCCCGGAAGCCGCGCCGGCCCAGGGCGCGGATCCAGCGCGGGCTGGCCCACCAGTGGCGCAGGACGGCGCCGCGGCGGCGCAGCGCTTCCATCGCCCGCACCCGGCTCGGGCGCAGGAAGGCGCTGAGCAGGACCAGCCGGGTGTCCTCGTCGGCCTCGTCGAGCAGGGCCGGCACCAGCTGTCGCCAATAGGACTGCACGCCGCCGAGGTCGGTGGTCCGGGGCAGGTCCCAGGCTTCCAGCAGGACTCTCACGGGCAGATCTCGTGGTAGAGGGACTCGAGGGCGTCCCAGTGGGCGCGGGGATCGCAGCTGCGTCGCACCCAGTCCCGCATGGCGGCGCCCCGCCTTTCGGTCTGGGTCGGCTCGGCGGCCAACCCGTCCAGGATACGGCCCAGGGCCGCCGGGTCCTCGGGCGGGAAGGTCCAGCCGCGTTCCGGCGGCGCCAGCAGCTCCGGGGAACCGCCCGAGTGGCTCGCCAGTCCGGGCCGGCCACGGGCGCCGGCTTCGAGCAGGATCAGCGGCGAGTTCTCAGGGACCCGGGACGGCAGGACGACCAGGTGGCAGCGCTCGTAGGCCGCCGCCATGCCGTCGGCGTCGAGCTGGCCGAGGAAGCGGACCCGCGTCCCCAGGCCGAGGGCCTCGGCCTGCTGCCGGAGGGCCGCTTCCTGGTCGCCCTGGCCGGCCAGCTCGAGCTGGATCGTGGCGGGGGCAAGGGCGAGGGCCTCGAGCAGCAGGTCGACCCCCTTGGAGCGATAGAGGGTGCCGGCGAAGAACAGCCGGAGCGGGTCGCCGGGAGCCGGCGGGGGAGCGGCGGCGGCCGGGGGGATCGGCAGGCGGTGGAGTCGGGCGCGCCCGGCGGGGAAGGGGATGGTGGTCCGGAGTACCTCGCTGGGGCAGAGGAAGTGGTCCACGGCGGAAAAGACAAGGCCTCTGGCTTTAGAAAGCGAGCGGTGGTCCATCCACCGCCGCAGCGGGCCGCTCCAGCCCGATCGCTCGAGGCCCCAGGGGTTGGGGTCGAGCAGGGTGAAGTCGTGCACGGTCATCACCACCGGGCAGGGAGCGCGCGCCAGCAGCGGGAAGACCGTGGAGCGGAACACCCCCCAATTCTGGACGTGGACCAGGTCGGGCTGGACCCGCTCGAGGCAACGCTGCAAGGCATCGGCCAGGGGAGGGTGCCGGTGGTGGAAGTCGAGGCGACGCCGCAGGGCCGAGTCCGGCCACGCATAGGGGAAGACCTCTTCGTCGGGGAGCAGGTCCGCGCCCTCCTCGAGGCAGAACAGGGCCGATTCCAGGCCCCGGGTGCTCATCTCCGCCACCAGCTGCCTCCAATAGGCAGTCGCGCCGCCCGCAATCCGGGGCGAATCGTGGAGGTGGAGGATCTTCACGGGCTGGCCCAGAGGCGCCTCAGCTTGCCGCCTTCGACGGCTCAGATCCACATTCCCCCCAATTTCCCGGCAATTCCCCCTAAAACCCGGCATTGCAGTTACTTAGGGGCTCCTCAGGGGATCCAGCAGGGGGTCGCTCCACCCAGAAACCCAGGCAAAACGCGTTCAAAGTGGGTATTTCCGGGCCATTTGAAAGAATGCCCTTTCTGCGGGCGGGATGGCTTGAATTCGGGAAAACGCCTGCTTGGGCTGCCGATGCCTTTTCCAAGGACAACGGTCCACCTGGTTTCGGTCTTCCCCAAAAAGGGGCTTGTTCGGAGCCAGGGCTACGGCACAATGTTCCGTCAAAATTCCCCGGGCCTTCCCGGCTTGGCGGATTGGAACCTCAGTACCCGCAAATTCCCGGGAGGAGCCGGGAGCCGCGGGCTTCACAGCCCGCAGATGCGGGTCCACCCCACAACCCCCTACCGGGGGTTCCCTAGGAGGACATTCAGGAGATGAAGGTGCGCTTGCTTCCCTTGGCGGCTGTTGCCGCCGTTGCCATGGGGGCTCAGGGCTTTGCCCAGTCCCAAGGCAACGATCTGGATCGGGCCCTGGCCGATCTGAACACTTCGCTCACGGCTCCGCTGCCGGGCTCGGTTGATGCCCCGCAGTCCAACGGCCTGAGCTTCTCCGGCGCCGCGCGCGCTCGGAACACCTGGCTCAACCCGGCCGGCATGGCGGGCAACCAGAAGGCCCTCGACGTCCGCATCACGGTCAACATGGGCTTCGACGTCACCGCCAACAGCCGCGCCTTCGTGAGCTTCAACGGTGCCGAGGCCTGGGGCACTGCCAACGCTTCCGCGCCGACCCTCGGTGCGACCGGCGTGGGCGCCAACAACCCGGGCAACCCGGCTGACACCGGTAGCCTCGAGCAGGCCTGGTTCCAGGCCGACGACCTGATCGGCGACGGTGGCACCTCCACCATCGGCCGCAAGTTCTTCACCGTCGGCGCCGGCCGCATCGTCGGCACCGATGACTGGGATCAAATGCCGCATGCCTACTCGGGCATCTGGTACGAGAACGGCGCCGACGACTGGAACATCAACCTGTTCATGGTCCAGGACGTCTTCTTCGGCATGGTCGACGGCGGCCAAGGCAACGGCGACATCGACCTGTACGGCTTCTCCTTCAACTACCACCTGAAGGACATGCCGGGCATCGGCGACGTCAACCTGGTCCCCTACATCCTGCGGATGTCGGACCGGAACACCCTGACCGCTGCCAACTACAAGAACTGGTACGGCGCCATCCTGAATGGCAACCTGCCGGTCGCTGGCATGACTTACGACGCCGAGCTGGTCTGGGCGCGTGACAACGCCATGGACACCACCGACAAGGCCTGGGCCATCGATCTGACGATGGACCTGGAGCAGCTGATCGGTGAAATGCCCGAGTCGCTGTCCCCGACTCTGGAACTGGGCATGGCTTCGGCCGATGACCCGGTTGCCATCAACCCGTCCTACCACAACAGCGCTGGCCTCTACGACCGCCTGGGTCGCGGCGGCGTCTGGGGTGGTGCTGCGGACACCTGGCAGGCCCACCTCGGCATCGAGCCGATGGAAGGCTGGGATGGTCGCATCGGCTACGTCCACTTCGACGAGAACAACAACTCCAACATCGATGGTTGGGAGCTCGACGTCGAGGTCGGCAAGGAACTGAACGGCAACGTTCAAGCCTGGCTCGGTTGGGCCATGGTCGATCAGAACCAGAACAGCTCCAAGGACTACGTGGTCTACGCCACGCTGGGTCTGCCCTTCTAGGGTCTAGCAAGTTCGCGCTTCGGCCGGGGTGGCCTTCGGGTGGCCCCGGCTCTTTTTGTGTCCGGGGCGGTCGGGCCGGGCAGCTGCGGCCTGAGCCCGGGGCCCGATGGCGGCTTCCATGGAGCGGCGCGGGAGCCTAAGGTTCCGCACCATGCCCGCGCTCGTCCAGCCGCTGTTCGATGGGCCGCTGGACGTCGTCGGCGACGTGCACGGCCACTACGCCGCGCTGCTCCACCTCTTGGAGTCGCTCGGCTACGACGCCGACGGGCGCCACCCCGATGGCCGCCGCCTGGTCTTCGTCGGCGACCTGGTCGACCGCGGTGAGGACAGTCCGGGGGTGTTCCGCCTGGTGCGGCGCCTGGTGGAGGCGGAGCGGGCCCAGCTCGTGCTCGGCAATCATGAGCTGAACCTGCTGCTAGGCAAGAAGCGGCGCGGCAACGAGTGGTTCCGCGGCCTCGAGCAGTGGCGGCGCAATGGCCGGCTGCTCCCGCAGCGGCTGGCGGACTCGGCCCTGCGCGCCGAGATGCTGGCCTTCCTCCGCGAGGTGCCGCTGGCGCTCGAGCGCTCCGATCTCCGGGTGGTCCACGCCTGCTGGGACGCGCGCTCGATCGACCTGGCCCGCCGCCAGCGGAAGGTGGTGGCCTTCTTCCACCAGCGGCGCCTTGCCCTGCGCGACGCCCTGCTCCAGGAACCCGACCGCCTGCGGCGCTCGCTGCAGCATCAGAACGGCAACCCGGTCTCGGTGCTGACCTCGGGCCTGGAAGCGCCGATCCATGGCGAGCCCTTCTGGGCCGGCGGCAAGATCCGCCACACCGAGCGGGAGGCCTGGTGGAACCGCTACCACCACCGCACCGCCGTCGCCTTCGGCCACTACTGGCGCTCTCCGCTGCCCTACCGGCCGCTCAAGCCCGTCCCCGGGCCCTTCGGCGCCGGCGGCGGCCGCGAGCCCTACGCGCCGCTCGGACCGCGTCGGAACGCCTGGTGCCTTGACTACAGCACCGGCTACCAGATGGAGGAGATGCAGCGAGAGCCCTGGAAGCGCCAGCCCGACTCCCGCCTGGCGGCGCTGCGGTGGCCGGAGGGGGTCGTGCATGCTGTGGGGTCGCGAAGCGAGGGTCCTCTTCGGCTCTGACCGAGCGCTGCGCGCTCTCACGCCGCCGAAGAGGACCCCGCTTCGCTGGCCCGCCGCCCATTTTCCTCCCGATTCCGCTCCCGACTGGGGGCTGACCAAAGGGGAGGAGTCGCGGGGTGGCCAGGGAGGGGGCGCCGGCAGCGGGAGGGGGACGGGGAGACGAGGGAGCCAGGGAGGTGCTCCGGCGTGGCTTCGACTCCGCTCTCCCGCTGCCGAAGCTCGAGGAGCGTCCTGGCGGCGCAAATCGATGTCTGACCCCGAATTACTCTGGACGCGAGCTCCGGCAAGCCGGCGCTGGGGATCGGGGGTGCTGGCGCCGGGGCGGGAACCGTCTTCGGCGGCGTGAGAGCGCGAAGCGCTCGGTCAGAGCCGAAGGCGGTTCCCGCCCCGGCCCCTCCACCCCTCACTCACCCTCGCCGGCGTCCAGGATCACCTTCGCGTCCGCCCAGAGCTCGTCGAGGTCGTAGAACTCGCGGGCTTCCTGGGTCAGCACGTGCACGACGACGTTGCCGAAGTCGAGCAGCATCCAGGAGCTGCGGTGGTCGCCTTCGAGGCGGCCCTTGGAGAGCTTGCGCTCCTTGGCCACGGCGTTGAGGGCCTCGGCCATGCCGCGGGTCTGGCGCGGCGTCTGCGTCGTCACGATGACGAAGTAGTCGACGATGAAGAGGAGGTCCGCGACCTCGAGGACGCGGACCTCTTCTCCCTTGAGCTCCTCGGCCGCGTGAGCCAGCTGCAGGGCCAGCTCACGGGCGCTCTCGGAGGGCCGGACGGCGGAGGAGCTCGTCTTGGCCACGGATCAGCCGGCGAAGAACGGCAGCAGCAGCAGGCTGACCACCGACATCAGCTTGATGAGGATGTTCAGCGACGGGCCGGAGGTGTCCTTGAAGGGGTCGCCGACGGTGTCGCCGACCACCGCAGCCTTGTGCGGCTCGGAGCCCTTGCCGCCGTGGTGGCCCTTCTCGATGTACTTCTTGGCGTTGTCCCAGGCGCCGCCGGCGTTGGCCATGAAGATGGCCATCATCACGCCGCCCGCCAACGAGCCGGCGAGCATGCCGCCGAGCATCTGCAGGTCGTACATGCCGATCGCGATCGGCGCCGCGATCGCCAGCAGGCCGGGCAGGATCATCTCCTTCAAGGAACCCTTGGTGGAGATGGACACGCAGGAGGCGTAGTCCGGCTTGGCGGTGCCCTCGAGGATGCCGGGGATCTCCTTGAACTGGCGACGCACCTCGGCAATCATCGAGAAGGCCGCGCGGCCCACGGCCTGCATGGTCATGGCGCCGAACAGGAAGGGCAGCATGCCGCCGATGAACAGGCCGATGACGACCATCGGCTCGGTGATGTCCAGGCTGAAGGACTCACCCCGCTGGGCGAAGATCGCGGTCGCGGTGGTGCCGAAGGCCGAGAAGAAGGCCAGCGCGGTGAGGGCCGCCGAGCCGATCGCGAAGCCCTTGCCGATGGCGGCGGTGGTGTTGCCGACCGCGTCCAGGGCGTCGGTGCGCTCGCGCACCTCGGAGGGCAGCTCGGCCATCTCGGCCATGCCGCCGGCGTTGTCGGCCACCGGGCCGTAGGCGTCGACGCCCAGCGAGATGCCCAGGGTGGACAGCATGCCGACCGCGGCCAGCGAGATGCCGTAGATGCCGCCGTAGTAGTAGGCGGTGCCGATGACCACGGCGATGACCAGGATCGGCAGGGCGGTCGACTTCATGCCGACGCCCAGGCCGCCGATGATGTTGGTCGCCGCGCCGGTCTCGGACTGCTCGGAGATCGACTGCACCGGCTTGTACTCGAAGGCGGTGTAGTACTCGGTGATCTTGCCGATCACCACGCCCGAGGCCAGGCCGGCGGCGATGGCGTAGAACAGGCCGATGCCGGTGTAGGTGCGGCCGCCTTCGACCGCGATGTCCTCGATGCCGTTGGTCAGGTAGAAGGCGTAGGCGACCAGGGCCACCGAGGCGATCAGCAGGCCCCGGAACAGCGCCGAGTGGATCTTCTCCTCGTCGTTGGTGCGGACGAAGAAGGTGCCGATGATCGAGGCGATGATGCCGCCGGCGGCCAGCTGCAGCGGCAGCGTGACCAGCGGGGTGGCGGCCTCGGTGCCGGCGGAGACCATGGCCGCGGCGATGGTCATGGTGGCGATGATCGAGCCGACGTAGGACTCGAACAGGTCGGCGCCCATGCCGGCGACGTCGCCCACGTTGTCACCGACGTTGTCGGCGATGGTCGCGGGGTTGCGCGGGTCGTCCTCGGGGATGCCGGCTTCCACCTTGCCCACCAGGTCGGCGCCGACGTCCGCCGCCTTGGTGTAGATGCCGCCGCCGACACGAGCGAACAGCGCGATCGAGCTGGCGCCGAAGCTGAAGCCGAGCACGTTCTGCAGCGCGCTGGCGTCGGTGCCGTAGAGGTTGGTGAAAACCGTGATGCCCAGCACGCCCAGGCCGACCACGGTCATGCCCATCACGGTGCCGCTGGAGAAGGCCACGGTCAGCGCGCCCGACAGGCCGCCGCGCGCGGCTTCGGTGGTCCGGACCGCGGCCCGGGTGGCGGTGTGCATGCCGATCCAGCCGGCGAGGGCCGAGGCGAAGGCGCCGGCCAGGAAGGCCACGACCGTGTTCAGGCCGCCTCCTTGATCACCCGGGAGCATGAACAGCGCGCCGGCCACGATCACCACGAAGATCGCGAGGATCTTGTACTCGGTGACGAGGAAGGCCTTGGCGCCGTCCTGAATGGCCTTGGCGAGTTCCTGCATCCGCTCGTTGCCGGGCGAAGCGCTCATCACCTTGCGTTGGAACAGGAAGGCGGCGAGCAGGGCGACTGCCGCACCGATCCAGGGGAGGTATTGATCCATCAGACGTCGGTCTTGGAGGGGCCTGGCGCACTCTTCAAGGGTGTCGCCGGAAAATTTGGCCGAGCATTCTACCCGCTCGGCCGGGAATCGTCATCGCGGCTTCCCGAGTCCTTGGCGGGCTCGGAATCGGCGGCCGAGGCCTGCTCCGGGTCCTGGTCGGACCGGGGGCGGCGCTGGGCCCGCAGGTGCAGCAGCTCCCGCAGGCGGTTGCGGCGCTTCCAGCCGGAGCGCCACAGGATCAGGGCGAAGAAGGAGCCCCCCAGCACGATCAGGGGCACCTCCCAGGTCTTGAGCAGTTGGAGGGCCTCGTCCAGGTTCTCGGCGAAGTACCAGCCGAAGAAGACCGAGATCGGGACCGTCAGCAGGGCGCC
Organism: uncultured Planctomycetales bacterium; assembly: GCA_964643675.1. Taxonomy (GTDB): domain Bacteria; phylum Planctomycetota; class UBA1135; order UBA1135; family UBA1135; genus J029. The sequence goes on along the minus strand of CAZXTO010000010.1, from coordinate 1,205 downwards.
GATGGAGTCCAGCAGGAGGAACTTCCAATAGCGCATGCCCAGGTTGCCGGCCACCAGGTAGGCCACCATGCGGAATCCGGGCACGAAGCGGGCCAGGAAGACCGCCTTGGTGCCCTCCCGGGTGAAGCGCCGGTTGAAGCGCGCGCGCTGCTTCGGGCCGAGGTGGCGGCGCAGGATCGGCCAGTTGTAAACCCTTTCTCCAGCAGTCTTTCCGAGAAAGTAGATGATCGAGTCCCCGGCCAGGATGCCGGCCCAGCACCAGGCCACGGCGGCGTAGTAGCCGACCCCGCCCTGGGCCACGTAATAGCCGCTGCCGAGGATCACGAGCTCCTCCGACCAGGGCGGCAGGCCCAGGCCGCAGAGGAGCAGCAAGGCGAAGGCCGCCGGCCCCGGAAACTGCTCGAGGAGGCTCAGGATCGAGTCCAAGAAGCCGGATTCTAGAGGCCGAGTCGCCGCAACCGGTCCAGGATCAGCAGATTCCGCGCTCCCGCGTCCAGCGCGAGGTACTCCCGGTAGGCCTCCGGGTCGCCGCGCAGGCCGGGGCCGCCGCTGGCGAGCAGCTCCGGCAGGCGGCTGCGTTCCAAGGCCAGCTCCTCGCCGCCCAGAGGCAGCAACCGCCGCGCGACCAGGAATTCGTGCACCTTGAGGGCCTCGTGCGGGTCCGGCAGCCAAGCCAGGGCCTCGTCCAAGCGGCGCTCCGCCTCCAGGCTGCGAGCCAGGGCCTCCTCGCGGGGCAGGCCGCGGGCGGGAGCGCTCTGGTCGAAGCCGAGCTGGAAGGCGGCGAATAGATAGGGGTCGACGTGGCCGCCGAGGCGGGCGTAGCGCTCGGCGCGGTCGAGCTGGGTGCGGGCGTCCTCGCGGTCGCCGGCGTCCTCGACCAGCCGGGCGGCCCACCAGCTCTGGAGGGCGCGCAGGGCCTCGGCCCCCGGCGGGGCGGGGCCGCCCGGCCAGGGCGCCAGCAGCAGGGCCAGCAGGACGGCGGCCAGGCGGCTCATCGGCCTCCCCTCCGGCGCGAGGCGAGCAGGGCCAGCAGGCCGAGCAGCAGCCAGGCGGCGGCCGACCAGGCCGGGGTGGTGCCGGCCCGGAGCTGGAAGTCGGGGCCGGTGGCCAGCAGGCCCTCGACCGGCGGCAGCCAGCCCGCCAGCGCCACCAGAAGGCGGGCCACCGTGGCGAAGGGGGAGGCGCCGAGCTGGAGCTCCGCCGGT
>CAZXTO010000009.1:0-24237 GCA_964643675.1 uncultured Planctomycetales bacterium | reverse complement strand
CGTGAACGGCCGGGAGGTGCCCCAGGAATGATGCTCTCCACCCTCGCTCTGGGCCTCGCCGCCCAACTCCCGCTCGCCGCCGCCCCGGCCTCCGAAGCGCAGGAGCCGCTGCGGGCGGTGCGCGCGGCCAAGGCCTTCACCGCCGCCGAGCCGCAGGTGATCAACAACGGCATGGTGCTCTGGCGCGGCGGCAAGATCGTCGCGGTCGGCCGGGCGGCCGACATGGAGCTGCCCGAAGGCACCCCGGTCACCGACCTCGGCGACCTGTGGCTGGCGCCGGGCATGGTCGAGCCGCACGGCCACGTGGCCGGCTCGCTGCGCGACCTGAACGACACCGTCTACCTGACCAACCCCGAGCTGCGCACCCACGAGGTGCTGGAGCCGGCCAACCCGCTGGTGAAGGACGGCCTCGCCGGCGGCGTGACCACCGCGCTGCTGATCCCGGGCTCGGGCTCCAACATGGGCGGCTTCGGCATGGTGGTGAAGATGGCCGGTGACACGGTCGACGAGATCGTGATGCGTTCGCCGGGCTCGCTCAAGGTGGCCCAGGCCGGCAACCCCGAGCGCTGGGGGTGGAGCGGCTCGCGCTCGCGCATGCTGATGAACTGGAACACGCGCAACACGCTGGAGCGCGGCCTGGAGTGGGCCGCCGCCTACGAGGCCGGCGAGGCGCCGATGGACTTCGAGCTGGAGGCCTTCCTCGGCCTCAAGAACGGCTCCGTTCCGGTCAGCGTGCACACCCAGATCTACCAGGTGGTGCTGCAGACCCTGACCATGCAGAAGCGCGACCTCGGCCTGGAAGCCTTCGTCGACCACGGCACCTTCGACGGCTTCAAGACCGCCCCGCTGGCCGCCGCGCTCGAGGTGCCGGTCATGAACGGCCCGCGCCAGTTCTGGTTCGACCGCTCGAACTCGAGCATCCAGGGCTGCGCCGCCAACTGGTCGAAGGCGGTGCCCGACGGCCTCATGCTGGGCTACAACACCGACGCCCCGGTGGTGCCGCAGGAGGAGCTCTCCTACCAGGCCGCGATGGGCGTGCGCCTGGGCCACGACGACCCCGCCGGCGCCCTGCGCGGGGTCACCTCCTACGCCGCCGCGGCGCTCAAGATCGACGACGAGTGCGGCGCCCTGGCGCCCGGGCTCGACGCCGACTTCGTCGCCTGGGACGGCTTCCCGCTCGACCCGCGCAGCTCGGTCCACAAGGCCTGGGTGCGCGGTGAGCTCGCCTACGACGCCGAACGGGACGGCCGCCGCTTCTGATCGCCGTGCTCGGCTCCCTCCTGCTCGCCGCCCTGCCGCAGGCCGCCGCTCCGGCGCCGGCCGCGGAGGTCGACGTGCTCGACGTCGGCGTCGCGCTGACGATGGAGGAGCGGCGCGTGATCCACAACGCGCGGATCCTGCTCGCGGAGGGCCGCATCCTCGCCGTCGGCCGTCAGCAGGAGCTCGGGATGCCGGTCGCGGTGGGGGAGCACTGGAGCTACCCGGACTCGATCGCCTTCCCGGGCGCGGTCGACCTGCACTCGCACGTGCAGACCGGCGGCTGGGGGGACATCAACGACATGGTCAACCCGGACAACCCCGAGCTGCGGGTGTTGGACACCGTGGTGCCGTGGAATCCGCTGTACCGGGACGCGGTCGCATCGGGCGTGACCACCGTCAACGGCATCCCCGGCTCGGGCACCAACATGGGCGGCGCCGGAGTGCTGCTCAAGGTGAAGCCCGCCCAGCGGGTCGACGAGGTGGTGTTCCGTCACCCCGGTTCGGTCAAGATCGCCCAGGGCTACAACCCCGAGCGCAGCCGGGACCTCGGCGGTTCGCGCATGGGCATGTGGTGGATGCTGCGCTGGTGGCTCCAGGAGGCGCGCGAGGTCGCCGCCACCGACGCCATCGCCTTCCGCCCCGACGTCGCTCACATCGCCCTGATCGAGCGTCGCCACCACCCCTACCTGGTCCACACCGCCGGCGCCCGCGACACCTACGGCACGGTGCGCATGTTCCAGCTCGAGATGGGCCTGCCGGTGGTGGTCAGCCACGCCTCCTTCCACGGCTACATGGCCGCCGAGGCCATCGCCGAGGTCGCCGCGCCGCTCAACATCGGCCCGCGCAACTTCGACTTCTCCTTCAACGGCCGGGCGCGCTTCACCGGCCTGGTGCAGGCCTACGAGGCCGCCGGCAACACCGACCTGTCGGTGCAGACCGACGCCCCGGTGGTGCCGCAGGAGGAGTTCCTCTACCAGGCCACCCTGGCCGAGCGGCTCGGCTGCTCCACCTGGGAGGCCCTGGAGTCGATCAACGTCGACCCCGCCCGCCAGATCCTGGCCGAGGACCACCTCGGCCGCCTCGTGCCCGGCCTCGACGCCGACATCGTCGTCAAGGCCGGCCAACCTCTCGATCCTCGCTCGCCGGTGCAGCTCGTGCTGGTGGACGGGGAGATCGCCTACGACATCCGAGACGGCCAGCGTTACTGAACATGCCTGCTGCTGCAGCTCTCCTGCTCCTCGCCGCTCCGTTCCTGGCTCCCCAGGAAGCGGAAGAGCCGGCCCTCCAGGGCCGTCCGACGGTCTACCGCGCCGACCTCGTCGAGACCCTCGACGGCGAAGCGATCAAGAACGGCTTCGTGATCGTGCGCGACGGCGTGATCGAGAAGATCGGCCAGGCGCTGATCCTGCCCGAGGGCGCCCGGGTCCGCGACTTGCGCGGCTCCGGCTCCACGATCAGCCCGCCGCTGGCGCTCTCGCACGCCAACTTCCTGGTCAGCAGCTCGCGCGGCGGCGGACGCAACAGCCGCTTCCGCGCCGTCGACAGCCTGTGGCTGGACGAGGAGCTGCTCGAGGACCTGCTCGAAGACCTGCTCGAAGAGGGCGTGCTGCTGATGGGCTTCGATCCGCCCGGGGACGGCCTGCCCGGCCGCAGCTCGGTGATCACGGCCGACGGCGAGACCCCGGTCCCGGACGCGCTGGTCGAGGACCTGCACCTGGTGCTGCACCTCAAGGGCAGCCTGCGGAGCTCGAAGGACCTGCTGCGCAAGGCCATCGCCGACGCCGAGAAGGCGATCGAGAACGAGGAAAAGGCCCGCGAGGCCTGGCAGAAGGCGCGCAAGGAGTGGGAGGAGAAGCAGAAGGCCAAGGCGGAGGAGGAGAAGAAGAAGCAGGCCGAGGCCGAGAAGAACGGCCAGGGCGGCGGCAAGGCCGCGCAGGACCCGCCCAAGCCCAACGGCAAGCAGAACGGCAAGCCGGAGGAGAAGGAGCCGCCCAAGGAGTTCGAGCCGCCGAAGATGGACCCCAACCTGGTCCCGGTGGTCGAGTGGCTGCGCAAGGAGCGCGTGGCCCAGGTCGCGGTCGACAAGCCGGCCGCCTGGCTGCACTGGCTCGACCTGCTCGAGGAGCGGGAGCTGGCCTGGGAGGCCGTCCTGGCGCTGCCCCGCTGGGGAGGCTTCGCCGGCAACTTCCATGAGGTCAAGGACTCGATCGCCGAGGCCGGCGTGCGGGTCTATCTGCCGGCTTCGCTGCCGAACCTGCCCTACACCCGCATCGCCACCAACCCGGCCGCCGAGCTGGCCGACGCCGGGGTGGAGATCGTGCTGACGCCGCCGCGCGCCGACCTCGAAGGGGTGCGGCAGCTGCGCCTGGCCGTCGGGGACCTGGTGCGGGAAGGGCTCGACCGCCGCGCCGCGATCGAGGCCGTGACGGTGCGGCCCGCCGCCGCCATGGGCCAGGAGGAGCTGGTCCAGGCCTTGAAGCCGGGCTCCCCGGCCAACTTCATCGTGATCGATGGTGATTTCCTGGACCCGGCCGCCGAGGTCCAGCTCGTGCTCCGCGACGGCAAGGTGCTCTACGACCGCGCCGAACAGGAGGAGGACAAGTGATGGCTCTGCTCGAACTGATGCTCGCCCTGACCGCGGCTCCGGCCGCCGTCCCGCCGCCGCAGGACCCGCCCAAGGAGGAGGTGGTCGAGGAGGAGACTCCGGCCCCGGCCGAGGAGGCCGAGCAGGAGCCCGAGGTCGAAGATGAGCCGCCCGCCGAGGAGGAGGAGGCCGTCAACGACAGCCCCTACCTCGCGATCGTCGGCGCCGAGATCCATACCGTCTCCGACGGCGTGATCCCGCGCGGCACCGTGCTGTGCAAGGAGGGGCGGATCCTGAAGGTCGGCCGGCGGGTCAGCGTGCCCGAGGGCGCGCGCACCATCGAGGCCGAGGGCATGAAGGTCTACCCGGGCCTGGTCGCGGTCAACTCCAGCGGCATCGTGCAGGGGCGCGGCGCCGCGGTGAAGGACGACTACGACCCCTTCAGCCTGAACGTGGACCTGGGCCTGGCCGGCGGCCTGACGGCGGTCCAGACCGGCGGCGCGGTGGCCAAGCTGGTGCGCCACTCGATCGAGGACGTGCTGGTGGGGGAGACCGGCTGGGTGAGCCTGAGCTACTCCAGCTCCTCGCCGCGCGGGCGCCGCGAGCTGCGCGCCAAGCTGGACCACGCGCGGGATTACCTGCGCCAGCTGCGCAGCCACGAGGCCGCCAAGAAGGCCGGCGAGGAGGACCTGGTCGAGCCCGACAAGAAGGGCGTCGACGACCGCTCGCTGAAGCTGCTGCAGGGCCAGGCGGTGGCCCGGTTCAGCGCCAACACCGCCAAGGACCTGCTCTCGATCTGCGGGCTGCTGCAGGACTACCCGATGGAGGCGGTGGTCTTCGGCGGCCAGGAGGCCTGGACCGTGGCGCCGCAGCTCAGCCGCGCCGGGGTGAAGCTGATCCTGACCCCCCGCAACAAGCGCTGGGCGGATGAGCAGCTCAACCGGCCCAACGGCTGGTCGATCGAGAACGCCCGCGTCCTCTGGGACCACGGCGTGGACTTCGCGATCGTGCCCTCCCAGACCTACATCAGCACCGGCGGCATCGCCGGTCGCGACCTCCTGACCCTGCCGATGGAGGTCGCCTTCGCCATCCGCGGTGGCCTGCCGCAGGATGCTGCACTTCGCTCGATCACCATCGACGCCGCCCGCATCCTGGGCGTGGCGGACCGCATCGGCTCGATCGAGCCCGGCAAGGACGCCGACCTGATCGTCTGCGACGGCGACCTGTTCGACTATCGCAGCTTCGTGCAGTGGGCGGTGGTGAACGGCGACGTCGCCTACGACAAGCAGAAGGCGCCCTATTTCGCCCACATCCGGCCGCGGCCGGAGCCGACTCCGGCCGAGGTGATCGAGGCGGTGTTGGAAGGCGTGCAGGAGCAGCAGGACGAGGAGGCGCCGGCCGAAGCCGCCGAGCCGACCGCCGAGTCCGGCGAGGGGGCGGGCGGCGACGCCGGCGGCGAGTCCGGCGGCGGCGGTCGCTGAATTCCGAGCCGGCGCGGTTCACCCTGGCCAAGTTCGGTCGAGGGGGCATAATCGAACCTGGACTTGCTCCACCCCTCGGTTCCCCCCTGCCGAACACCCGTGCCGAATCCTGTCCTGCGCGAAGGCAAGCGTGCGCCCGCCTTCACCCTCCCGGCCACGCTCGAGGACCGCGTCCGTCTGACCGAGCTCCGCGGACGTTGGGTGGTCCTCTATTTCTACCCGAAGGACCTGACCAACGGCTGCACCAACCAGGCCAAGGACTTCCGCGATCACCTAGGGGAGTTCGAGCAGCACGGGGCGGTGGTCCTGGGCGTCAGCCCCTGTGATCTCGGGCGCCACGAGCGCTTCACCGCGGAGGCGGAGCTGAACTTCCCGCTGCTGGTCGATCGCGACAGCCGCGTCGCCCTGAAGTACGGGGTCTGGCGCGAGAAGAACAACTACGGGCGCAAGTACCTCGGCATCGTGCGCTCCACCTTCGTGATCGACCCCTCCGGGCGGATCGCCAAGATCTTCGACAACGTGCGGGTCAAGGGCCACGTCGCCAAGGTGCTGACCGCGCTCGAGGAGAAGCTCGCCGAATAGCATGGGCGAAGACCTGCGCGGCTTGGTGCAGAAGATCGGCGGGGCGATCGAGGGCACGCGGTCGCGCCACCTCAGCAGGCTCGAGGCCGAGCGGGCCTACCGCGCCCTGCTCGCCGGCGACGGCAGCCCGAGCCAGGTCGCCGCGATCTTCGTCACCCTCCGCGCTCGCGGCCTGACCGGCGACGAGTTGGCCGGCTTCGCGGTGGCGGCGCGCGAGCGTCTGCGCTTCCCCGAGCTGCCGCCCGGCACGGTCGTGATCGCCACCAGCCGGCTCGGCAAGAGCCGCCACCCGCTGCTGGCCCTGGCCTCGGTGGCGGCCGCGGTGGCCTGTGAGGTCCCGGTCCTGGTCCAGGCGGCGCCCCACGCGGAGGGTGCCGGCGTCACGGTCGGCGACCTGTGGCAGCGGCTCGGCGGTGACCTCCACGCCGACCCCGATCGCGCGACGGCCTGTTTGCGCGACCATCGGCTCGGCTTCTGGCAGCCCACCGCCGCCGATCCGGGCTGGGATCGGCTGCTCGAGATCGAGAACGAGATCGGCCTGCGTTCGGCCCCCGATACGGTGGCGAAGCTGCTGGCGCCGGACGGCTGCCGGCTGATGGTGCCGGCCCGCGGCGGCCCGGTCCTGGGCCAGGCCAGCGAGGCGGTCACCAACCTCGGCCACCAGAACGCCCTGATCGTGCAAGGGGTGGAGGGCAGCCTCGACCCCTGGGTCAGCGAGCAGACCCGCGGCCTGTGCGTCGACGACGGGGTCCGGACCCCGCTCCGGCTGCACCCGGCCGATCTGGTGCTGGATTGCGCCGCCGAGGCCGGCCAGCTCCATGAGGACCGGCTCGAGGCCTCGGTGGTGGCCACGCAGCAGGCCCTGATGGGGGTGCCGGGGCCGGCCTATCACGGGGCCCTGATCGGCGCCGCCCTGATCCTGCGCCTGGCCGGCCGGACCCGCGACCTGGCCAGCGCGGTGGGCGCGGCGCGGGAGAGCTTCGAGTCCGGCGCGGCCCAGCACACGCTCCGTCAGCTGGGAGGCTGCTGACCCGAACTCGTTTCGAGCCAGTAACCTGTGGCCCCGATCGGGCCCTCGCCGGCCCTGGCACGGGCTTTGCTCCCTTCCGCCTCGATGTCCTTCCGCCCCGCCCTCGTCACCCTGCTCGGAGCCTCCGCCGCGCTGACCGCTTGCGCGCTCACGCTGGAGGGGGAAGCCGCCGTCCCCGCGCTCATGCGCGAGGCCGGCGCCAGCTACGTCGGCTCCGAGGCCTGCCGCGAGTGCCACCCCGATCTCTATGACGGCTGGCGCGAGACCCGCCACCCCTACCAGGAGCAGCTGGCCGGGCCGGACACGGTGGTGGCGCCCTTCGACGGCCAGAGCTTCACCATGGACGGGGTCGAGATGCGGGCCTGGCGCGACGGCGACCGCTACTTCGTGACCACCCTCGGGCCCGACGGCGAGATGCATGACTATCCGGTCTCGCGCACCATCGGCGGCTTCTACAAGCAGCGCTTCGTGACGGTGGTGGACGGCCATGAGGCGGTCCTGCCGGTGCAGTGGAACCACCGCACCCAGCACTGGAAGCCCTACAGCGCAGTCGGCCACGAGACGGTCGGCACGGAGAAGTTCTGGGCCTCGATCCAGAACGAGTGGGCCCCGCGCTGCTCCGGCTGCCACACCGTCGGCACCGAGATGGTGGCGCGCGATGACGGCGGTTTCGATGCTCGCTACGCCGAGCTCGGCGTGGGCTGCGAGTCCTGCCACGGTCCGGCCTCGCTGCACCTCGAGGATCCGGAGGCCGGCAACCTGATCCTGAACCCGGCCGACCTCGACCTGGAGCTGCAGGTGGACGTCTGCGGCGCCTGCCACAGCCGCGGCCACGCCGAGGTGGACGAGCACGGCGCGCCGACCCGGCTGCGCTTCCCCCACGACTGGCTGCCCGGGGAGCCGCTGCTCGAGCACTACGGGCTCGACCAGCCGGTGCCGGGCGAGACCACCGCCTCCCATTGGCCGGACGGCAGCAGCCGCGCCCACCACCAGCAGGCGATGGACTACCGCCACGACCTGCACTACACGAAGGCCGGCATGAGCTGCACCAGCTGCCACGATCCGCACGGGCGACCCCACCCGGGCGAGACCCACCTGCCGGCGCGCGACGACAGCCTGTGCCTGTCCTGCCACGAGTGGACCACGGCGCAGATCGCCGAGCACACCCACCACGATCCCGAGGACGCCGGCAGCACCTGCATCGAGTGCCACATGCCGAAGATCGTGAACCACGCCGAGAAGCTGGAGCTGCGCAGCCACACCCGCTGGTCGCCCGATCCGGACCAGTCCTGGCGCACGGGCATGCCCGACGCCTGCACCCGCTGTCACGACGACCGCGACCAGGAGTGGGCGGCGCTGTGGAGCTGGAAGTGGTGGGGCCTGGGGAGCGGCAACCCGGCCGCCAACGCCCCGCTGCGCTGAGCCTCCCGGCCGCGCTGCTGCGGCGGACCCTTCCCCGCGCCGCTGAGCGCCGGGGCAAGAAAATGGGCCTGCATCTCTCGATGCAGGCCCGTCCCTGGAGATGGAGCCGAATCTAGTAGTCGGCATAGAGGACCCCGCGCGGGTCCTTGCCCGGGAGGTCGGGCAGCACCTTGCCGGTCGCCGGCTGATACAGCCAGCCGGCTTCGCCGGTCAACACGGGATCGCCGGTTCCGCTCACGACCCTCACCGTGGTGAGGCCGTTGACGGGGGTGAGGGGGATGTCCCGCAGGTAGGGACCGTTCCAGCGGTCCTCGCGGCCGGACAGCGACTCGAAGGTCGAGCCGTCGTTCCGCGAGAGGCCGGTGAGCTGGGCGATGACGTCTTCTCCGTCGCGGCCCGGCAGGATCGCGCCTTCGTAGTCCGAGTGCTCCATGGAGAAGCGGAACACCGAGGTCCGCATCAGGCTCAGCCCGTCCATCAGGCGGGCGTCGCGCTCGGTGTCGACGTTGGAGGAGGGCAGCGCGGTCAGCAGGGCCACGACGGCCACGGCCAGCACGGCGGCGATGCTCTCGAACAAGGGAAGGCGGCTGTTGAACATGATCGTGATTCTCGAACCTTCTTTCGTCCATCCGTTCGGCCGGACTTGAGGATTAGGAAAGTGGAAATTGGGGATTTTCTGCTTCGCGCGGAAAGTTCTACTTGAAAGGGACTTGGGTATGTGGTTCGATCAGCCCGCCAGCGGAACTGAGGCTCTCGTCAGGGTTGCCGCTTGCCCCGACCGCCGCGGCCCCTTACCTTCCGCGCCGCGGAATCCGTCCATGCAACTCGTCATCGCCGAGAAACCGAGCGTCGCCGCCGACCTGTCGCGGGCCCTGCCGGGCACCTTTCGTCAGCACGAAGGGTACTGGGAGGGGCCGGGGTACCTCATCTCCTGGGCCGTAGGCCACCTGCTGGAGCTGGCCGAGCCCGAGGACTACGACCCCGAGCTCAAGACCTGGCAGCTCAAGAGCCTGCCCATCCTGCCCCAGGGATTCCGTCGTAAGCCCCGCTCAGGCCAGAGGAAGCAGCTGGGCCTGCTGAAGAAGCTGGCGCAGCGCCCCGAGGTCGAGGGGCTGGTCAACGCCTGTGACGCGGCGCGCGAGGGGGAGCTGATCTTCCGCGAGATCGAGGACTACCTCGGCGTGGGCAAGCCGGTCCGGCGGCTGTGGCTGCAGTCGATGACCAAGGACGCGATCCTGGACGCCTTCGAGCAGCTCGAGCCCGCCGCCCGCTTCGATGGCCTAGGCGCCGCCGCCTACAGCCGGGCCGAGGCCGACTGGCTGATCGGGATGAACGCCACCCGCGGCATCACCAAGCGGCTCAAGGGCCGCCGCGAGCGCGGCGTCTGGTCGGCCGGGCGGGTCCAGACCCCGACCCTGGCCCTGCTCGTCCACCGCGAGCTGCGGGTCCTGGCGCACGAACCCAAGGCCTTCTGGCGGCTGCGCGGCAGCTTCCGGGCCAACGGCCACGACTACGCCGGTCTCTACCGCAGCAGCCGCAGCGGCCGCGACGGCGAGAAGATCTGGGAGGCGGCCGAGGCGGAGTCCCTGCTCGCCGCGCTCAAGGGCCAGCCCGCCGCGGCCTCGGAGGAGGTCTCCGAGTCGGTCCGCAAGCCGCCGCCGCTGTACTCCCTGACCTCCCTGCAGAAGGAGGCCAACAGCCGCTACGGCCTGTCCGCGCGCCGCACCCTCGGGGCCGCGCAGCGCCTCTACGAGAGCCACAAGGTCCTCACCTATCCGCGGACCGACTCCTCGGCGCTGCCGCAGGACTACCGCGGTCACGTCGACCAGGTCATCGGCATGCTGGCCGACGGCGGCGCCAACGAGGCGCTCGACGAGCAGGACCGCGCCGCCGCCATCGCCGAGGCCGCCCAGCGCCTGCAGCGCGACGGCCTGCGCAACGAGAAGCGCAATTTCGACGACGCCAAGGTGGGGGATCACTTCGCGATCATCCCGACCGGCACCCTGCCCGGCACCCCGCTCGGCGGCGACGACGCCAAGGTCTTCGAGCTGGTCGCGCGGCGCTTCCTGGCCGCCTTCCTCGGCCCGAGCACCTGGCAGAAGGTGGTGCGCGAGACCCGCTTCGAGGTCGCCAGCGGCCCGCGCAGCTTCTTCACCGAATCGCGGCGGCTGGTCAAGCCCGGCTGGCAGGTCGTCGACCGGCGGCCGCCGGCCTCGGAGGTGCTGCCCGACCTCGGCGTGCCGCCCGGCAACAGCACCGCCGCCGAGACCCTCGAGCTGGAGCTCGAGGAGGACGCCACCCGGCCGCCGGCCCGCCTCACCGAGGCCGGCCTGCTGAAGGCGATGGAGACCGCCAGCGACCTCGACCTGGACCTGCACGACGAGATCGAGGACGAGGAAGCGGTCGAGGCCCTGCGCCAGAAGGGGCTCGGCACGCCGGCCACCCGGGCCGACATCATCGAGGCCCTGATCGCCAAGGGCTACGCCAGCCGCAGCGGCAAGTCGCTGCGCGCCTCGGCCAAGGGCATCACCCTGATCGACTTCCTCGAGCGCATCCACGCCGACCACCTGGCCGGCGCCGAGCAGACCGCCGAGATGGAGTTCCACCTGTTCCAGGTCGAGGCCGGGCAGCGCGCCCGCGAGTCCTACATGGAGGAGGTCGTGGACCGGGTCAAGGACCTGATCGGGCGCCTGCAGAGCTTCGACTACGAGGACCTGTACCGCGAGGAGGAGCCGCTCGGCAGCTGCCCGCGCGACGGCAAGCCGGTGGTCGAGGGCCTCAAGGGGTACCGCTGCACCAAGGTCCCGCGCGCCAGCCGCTTCCAGTTGGCGGTCAAGTCGCAGACCGGCAAGGGCGCGGCGGCGGCGCTGGAAGGGCGCCTGGAGTCCCTCTCCGCGGCGCTGCTGGCGGTGCCGGGGGTGACCGGAGTGGAGTCGACGCCGAAGCGCACCACCGCGGTGGTCCAGGTCGAGATGGAGCGGCCGGTGGAGGTGCCGAAGGGCGTCGGCCAGCTGCTCGAGGCCGCCCAGGCCGCGGACGCCGAGGGCTGGATGAAGGCCTGCGACGCCAAGCCGGTCGAGGACGACGGCTGCGACTTCACGATCTGGAAGGAGTTCCGCGGCCGCTTCATCAACCGTCCGGTCGCGACCAAGCTGCTCACCGAGCGCGACTCGGGGCCGATCGAGGGCTTCGCCAGCATGCGCGGCGACTTCTACGCCGGGCGCATCCAGCTCGACGACGAGCTCAAGATGGCCTTCGAGCCAGTCAAGGACTTCCGCGGCTCGGACGACGCCGGGCGGGTGGCTCCGGAGCTGATCTCCTACCCGGTCGACGAGGCGCCGTTCGTGCACTGCCCGCGCTGCAAGAAGGGGCGCGTCCTCGAGACGCCGACCCACTTCGAGTGCCGCGAGCCGGAGCAGGAGAAGGGCTGCGGCCTGCGCATGCCGCGCACGGTGTGCAAGCGCGAGCTGCGCCGCAGCGACCTGCTGCCCTACCTCGACCCCGAGGTTGGCCACACCGAGTGGATCGAGGACTTCATCTCCAAGAAGGACCGGCCCTTCACCGCGCGGCTGGTGCTGCAGCCGAATGGTCGCCACCGCTTCGAGTTCAAGCCTCGAGCCAAGAAGACCAGCAAGAAGAGCACGCGCAAGAAGAGCTCGAAGAAGACCGCCAAGAAGGCCTCCAAGAAGACGAGCAAGAAGGGCTCCGGCGAGGCGGTGGCCGAGAAGGGCGGAGACCCCTCGTGAGCTTGCGGCTCGCGCTCTGGTCCTGCCCGCGCACGGTCTCGACCGCGCTGATGCGGGCCTTCGCCGAGCGCCCCGACACGGTCTGCGCCGACGAGCCGCTCTACGCGGCCTACCTGGAGCGGAGCGGCAAGCTGCACCCCATGCGTGAGGAGGTGATCGCCGCCGGCGACCCCGACCTCGACGCCCTGCAAGCGCCGGTAGTGTTCGAGAAGCACATGGCGCACCACCTGAACGCGGTCGAGCTGGCGCCGGAGTTCTACGCCCGCCGCCGCCACGCCTACCTGATCCGCGACCCGCGCGAGCTGATCCTGTCGATGGTGCGCGACCTCGGCGAGGTCGGCCCCGAGGACCTCGGCTTCTGCCGTCAGGCGGCGCTGTGGCGGACCCACGGCGGCCCGGTGGTCTCCTCGCGCGACCTGCTCGACGACCCGGCCGGCATGCTGCGGGCGCTGTGCGCCGAGTTCGGGCTGGACTTCGACCCCGGCATGCTGAGCTGGGAGGCCGGGCGCCACCCTTGCTACGGCGTCTGGGCCGACTTCTGGTACCGCAACGTCGAGCGCTCGACCGGTTTCCTGCCCTACACGCCGAAGGAGGAGGCGCTCGGCGCCGAGCACCAGAAGCTGCTCGACTGGGCCCTCGGCGAGTACCGTGAACTGCACGCGGCGCGTCTGCAGCCGCTGCCGGCATGACCCTGCCCCCTGGCTCCACGCCCGAGCTCGACCCGGAGCTAATCGCCGCCGCCCGCCTGGCCGCGCGCCACTCCCACTCGCCCTACTCCAGCTTCGCGGTCGGCGCCGCGGTGCGCTGGGCCGACGGCGGCCTCAGCGCCGGCACCAACGTCGAGAACGCCAGCCACCCGCTGGCGGTCTGCGCCGAGCGCAACGCGATCGCCGCCGGCGTGGTCCAGGGTTGGCGCGAGATCACGGCGGTGGCGGTCTGGGCGGACGTCGAGGAGCCGGTCTCGCCCTGCGGCGGCTGCCGTCAGGTGCTGCTCGAGTTCGCGCCGAACCCGGCCCGGGTGGTGGTCCACCTGGCCGGCCGGGAGGCGGCCGAGACCGCCACTCTGGCCGAGCTGCTGCCGCGGGCCTTCCGCAGCATCAACGGCGGCGGCGACGCCGCTAGTGGCTGAGGAAGCCGAGCACGATCATCACCAGCATGAAGACGCCCAGGGTGAGGGCGATCGTGCCCCACAGGTAGGCCAGCCAGGCGGTGGCGTTGGACCGCCCCTCGACCCGAAGGCTCTCGAGCTTGCCCTCGGAGAGCATGCGCTCGAACTGCTCCGGCCGCTCCTCCTTGAGCTCGTGCTCGGTGATCAGGCCGGTGTAGATGCACACGTCCATCGGGAACTTCTCGCTGCGCAGGTGCGTGTTGAAGAAGTGCACCATGAAGATGAACGCGGTCGCCAGCAGCGCCTCCTCCTTGTGGATGGTGGTGGCGATCGAGACCGCGCCGCCGCCGATCAGGTTGCCGAACCACTCCTCCTGCCAGCGGATCAGGCCGGAGATGCCGATCACGAAGACGCCCCAGAAGACCGCGAAGTAGTCGAACTTCTCCCAGTAGGTCCAGCGGTCGAACTTGGGCCGCTCGGCGCGGTTGAAGAACCACAGCATGTGCTGCTTGAAGTCCTGCAGGTCCTTGAGCCGCGGCACCAGCGAGTCCGGTCCCCACAGCACCTTGCGCCAGCCCTTCTGCTTCAGCCGCACCGCCACCTGGGCCAGGTGCAGGACGAAGTAGAGCCCGGTGATCAGCGCCGCCCAGTAGTGGATGTCCTGGGCCTGCTCGATGGTCATCACGTTCTCGAGCACCCAGCGGCCCATGGCGGTGTGCGAGAAGGTCTGCGGCAGGCCGGTGAAGGCCAGCGCCAGGAAGCTGATGTTGACCAGGATGTGGAGCATCCGGTCGTAGGCGTTGAAGCGCCGGTAGTAGATCCGGCGCGGGCCGTAGCGCCCGCGCACGCCCTTCTGGAACCACAGCAGGGTGTGGAGCAGGAAGAAGCTCATGACGCTGAAGAACAGCCCCTTCATGAACAGGTCGGCGCTGTGCAGGATCCCCTGCAGGCCGCCGTCATCGCTGACCGGCATGCCGGGGTTCTGGTAGACCGCGCCCGGCCGCGGCGGCGTCGGCTGGACCGGCTCGGCGGCGGCCAGGGCGGCGTCGACCTCCTCCTGCTTGGGCCGGCGCGGGTGGGTGACGTAGCTGGTGAACTTGGCCTCGGCGTCCTCGTGGCAGCGGCGGCAGGTCTCGAGCAGCCGCTCCTCGCTGACCAGCGACATCGGGTCCTCGGGCTCGAGGATGGCGTGGTAGTCGTGGCAGTCGGCGCAGTTGGCGAAGGCCAGCTCCTTGCCGGTGTTGGTGACGTCGTAGAGCTCGCCGTGGTAGGTGTCGTGGAAGCCGCTGACCACGTAGGGGTTGACGCCGTAGCGGAACATCAGCTGCTCGTCGCCGTGGCAGGTCTCGCAGTGCTCGACCGCGGCGCCGTTGGCGAACTCGACCTCGGCCTTGAGCACGCTGCCGCGCTGGCCGTGGCAGTCGGTGCAGTAGGGCGACTCGGCGTTGCCGGCGGCGCGCGAGCGGCCGTGCACCGACAGCTCGTAGTCGCGGCCCTGGCGCGCGTGGCAGCTCTCGCAGGCCTTGTGGCTGGAGCCGGGGATCGGCACGCCGTCCTCGACCTTCCAGTGGAAGGCGTGGCAGTCGACGCACTGCATCTCCTCGCCCAGCGCCTCGCTGCAGGCCTCGTTGTCGTGGGCCAGGTCCTCGCCCTGGTGCTGGTCGGTCGAGTGGCAGTAGGTGCAGTTCTGCAGCCCGCCCGAGGGGAACAGGCGATCGGCGACGTGCTCCTCGGAGGTCTTGTGGCCGCTGTGGCAGACGGTGCAGTTGAGGTCGGGCGGACCCTCGCCGGGCACGTGGTGCAGGCTGAGCTCGTAGTCGACGTGGCAGCTGCGGCACTCGGCGCTGACCTCGCGGTCGGTGGTGTGGTGCTCCTTGATCTCGTGTGAGCCGTGGCAGTTGAGGCAGGTCGGCGCGGCCGCGTCCTGCTCCTCGATCAGCACCTCGAAGTGGCGAGAATTGAAGTAGTCCTGGACGTCCTTCTCGTGGCAGTTGCCGCAGGACTCGTGCAGGCAGTGCTTGAGCTCCAGCGGCGTGCGCTCGCTGCCGCCGACGGCGTGGATGTCGAGGTGGCAGTCCAGGCAGCCCGGGTAGGGCCGCGGGTCGTTCTCGGAGTAGGGGTGGTGGACGCTCCGCTCGAGCGCCTCGGCCGCCTCCTCGTGGCACATCAGGCAGCTCTCGAGCCCTCCCTCCTCGTGCCAGCTGGCGGACGGTTGGATGTTGTGGCCGCCGTGGCAGGCGGCGCAGTCGAGGCCCATGTCCTCGTGCGGCGTCCCCGCCAGCTTCTCGCCCGGCTCGTCGTGGCAGTCGTCGCAGGCGGCGACCGTCAGCTCCAGCGGGTGCTCGTCGCCTTCGCTGAAGTCGAAGCCGTCGAGGCCGCTGTGGCACATCAGGCAGTCCTCGAGCGGGTGGACCCCCTCGGGAAGGGCCTCGGCCTCGGCCACGGTGTCGTGGCACATCAGACAGGTCTCGCTCGGATCCTCGTCCTGGGCCCAGGCGGGGGTTCCGCAAAGGCAGGCCAGGAGGAGCATGAGGGCGCAACGAATCCCCTTCAGCTTCACCGGTATTCCCCTTTCGTGTGGCGGTACCAGGAGATAAGCCCGTCCTCGGGGACTACCAGGGGCTTAGGGGCGGGCGCCCCGAGGACCGGGGCGCGGCCCGCTCAGCCGTCGAGGGCGGCGTCGCCTTCGGCGAGCAGGCTCTCGACCAGGAAGGGGTTGTGGACCCCCAGGCTGCCGTCCTGCTCCACCAGCTCCAGGGCGCGCTGGACCCGCGCCCGCGCCTCCGGGGAGGCGTCGGCGCCCTCGGCGGCGAAGCGCTGCCGCAGGGCCTCCAGGTACTCGGTGGTGGTGTCCCGCCAGTCGGCGTACATCTCGGCGTAGTCCTCGTCGTGGCACATCACGCAGCCCTCGGCGTCGGGCCGCATCAGCTCGTCGGCTTCGCCGTGGCAGTCGCTGCAGGAGAGGTCGGGCATCGGGCTCGGGTAGGGCTCGAAGCCCTCGAACTCGCCGGCGAACATGCCGGCCTGCACCGCGTGGCAGGAGGCGCAGTCGAGCTCGTCCTCCTCCTCCGGCAGCTGGTGGTGGCAGCTGGCGCAGTCCTGGCGCGGGAAGGAAGGCAGGCCGTGCTGCTCCTCCGCGGTCTGGTGGCATTGCCCGCAGTCCAGGCCGGCCTCGAGCAGGTGGCTGCGGTGGGGGAACAGGCGGTCCGCCATCGGCACCTGGTCGAATTGCTCGACCCCCAGGTGACAGGAGTCGGCGCAGCCGTCGGCCGAGCGCAAGGGGAGGCCGGCGGAGGCGGCGCCGGCGCTGTCGAGGCCGAGTCCGGCGTGCAGCCGATCGAGGCGGCCGGCGACGTCGCGCGCCACCGCCACCGAGTAGGCCGGGTTATGGGCGCCGCCGGAGGGATCGCGCGCGATCAGCTCCAGGTTGTGAGCGGCCGCCCGGTAGTCCTCGGCCAGCTGCGGGTCCTCGGCCGCGGCGCCGGCCTGCGCGAGCAGGGGCTGCAAGCGCCCGAGCTGGTCGCCGACCACGCCCTGCCAACGCCCCAGCATGCCGGCGTAGCCGGTGCCGTGGCAGTGGATGCAGTCGGCCTCGCCCGCCGCCGCGCCGTCGGCGTGGTGCAGGGAGGCGGCGCCCTCGCGGTCGCTCCTGGCGTGGCCGGTGTGGCAGGACAGGCAGTCCACCATGGTCTCGGTCATCCGGCTGGGGTGATCCTCGACCCCGATCGCGCCGGTGCCCGCCAGCACCGCCATGCCCGGATCGTGGCTGAGCTGGTGGCAGCTGCGGCAGTCGTTCTGGCCCGACTCGAAGGGGTCGTGCGGCAGCAGGCCGTGGCGGATCTCGTCGTGGCACTGGAAGCACTCGACCTTGTGGCTGGTGACGTGCTGCTCGTGCATGAAGGGCACGTCGTCGATGTGCTCGAGGTGCCCCTCCTCCTCGTGGCAGGTGTGGCAGCGCTCCTCTCGCACCGCGCCGCGGCCCTTGATCACCGAGGTGTGGCACTGCTCGCAGCGTACGCCGCGGCCGGTGAATTGGCTGTGCACGAAGTCCTTGCCGGAGACCTCGATCTTGTCGTCCGGCGGCCCGTGGCACATCTGGCAGTCGGAGTGCTCGGGCAGCTTGCCCTCGGCGTCCGGCATCAGGTGGCAGGCGAAGCAGACCGACTCCGAGACGTTGAAGTGCTCGCCCTCGAGCACGTGGGCGTGGCAGGAGGTGCACTGCAGCTGGCGGCCGCGCCGGCTCTCGAGCACGTGGTCGCGGTGCTCGAAGGCGATGCGGCCGAACTGGATCGGCCCCTCCAGGCTCGGCACCGAGTGGCAGCCGGAGCGCAGGCAGCTCTGGTCCGAGACCTCGGCGTAGGGCTTGGACTCGGTGCTGGTGATGTACTTGGCGACCTGCGTGACCGCCTTGAACTTGCCCTCCAGGGTCTCCAGCGAGCCGGGCGGGTAGTGGCACTCGATGCAGGCCACGTCGGCGTGCAGGGAGGTCTCCCAGGACTCGATGTAAGGCACCATGTTGTGGCAGCTTCCGCAGAAGGCCGGCTGGGCGGTCTGCTCCACGGCGACGAAGCCGAGCAGGCCCATGCAGAGCAGGCCAGCCGCCATGACCACGAACAGGGCCCGGAACAGCCGCAGGGTGCGGGAGAGCGGCGAGCGCGGGTTGCGGAGGGCGCTGTTCACGGTCCGAGCTCCCGGCGATAGGCCAGCATGAGCCCGGCGAGCAACACCGAGACGATCAGGAAGACCACCGCGAAGATGCGGAGGTCGCGCAGGCGCTTGCCGAGGACCTCGAGCCGGTCCTGGGTCTTGCGGACCTTGCCGTTGCCTTCCTCGACGACCCGATCCAGGATCGCGGCCGAGGACGCGTGGGTGACCGGAACGGAGCTCCGCCGCAGCGAGCGCAGGTCCTGGACGAAGCCGTCGTGGTCGGGCAGGAAGAGTCCGCGCAAGGCGGCCTCCTGCACCTCCTCCTCGACCTGGATCACGTCGGCCTCGAGCACCTCCAGCTTCTCGTGGATGGAGCGGGCGACCTGGCGCGCCTCCTCCTGGGCGTCGGGGTGGCAGACGGCGCAGACGCCGTCCTCGCGGATCAGCTCGTCCTCGGCCAGCACCTCGACCGCGTGGTTGCCGTGGCAGGAGGTGCACTCGTCCATCTCCCCGCGCTGGCTGGCCTGGAAGTGCGGGCTCTTGCGGAACTGCTCGCGCTCGGGGGTGTGGCAGTGGCCGCAGACCATCTCGATCGTGCCCATGCGCGGCGGCGCGGCGCCGTGCGAGCCATGGCAGTCGACGCAGCCGGGGCTGGCCAGGTTGCCGTGCTCGAGCAGCTCCTGAGCGTGCACCGATTGGCGGTACTCCTCGGGGGCGTGAGGATCCACCCCGTGTTCGTCCATCAGGGCCTGGTCCTGATGGCAGTCCATGCAGGTCTCGGTCAGGCGGATCTTGGCCGCTTCCGAGCGCGGGTCGGACACCGGCAGCACGCGGTGGGTGCCGTGGCAGTTCAGGCAGGTGGCGACTTCCTCGTGGCCGCCCTCGAACAGCGCCTGTCCGTGGGAGCTGTTGCGGTAGAGGGCCATCTGGTCGGTCTTGAGGCCGAAGTGGGCCATGCGCTGCGGGTCGGCGTGGCACTCGCCGCAGGACTCGACCGCCTCCTTCAGGTCGCTCAGCGGCCGGAAGTCCGGGCCGCGGGCGATGTCGGCGTCGGCCCGCTCGGCGGGGTCGCCGTCGTGGCAGCTGATGCAGTCGATGCCGCTGCGGCGGTGGATTCCCTGCTCGGCCTGCTTGCCCTCGGGGATGTGGCAGTAGACGCAGCCTTCGACGCGGGAGGCGCCGCCGGGCTCCTGCGCGTCGGCGGGCGCGGCGCTCAGCAGCAAGCCCAAGAGCGCGGCGGGCGCGGCCAGGCGGTGGAGCCGACGGGCGGTCGGATCGGGGAGCTGGGTCATCACAGGATCCCTCCGATCGACAGCAGGGCGCCGCCGAAGACGATGAAGAAACCGAGCGCCAGGATCGGCAGCCGCCGGCCCCAGGCGGGTCCGGAGCTGCGGTCGATCTCGGGCAGGAAGAAGAAGGCCGCCCAGATCAGCACCAGCAGCATCGTCGCCAGGCTCCCGGTGCCCTGCGGGAACAGCTCGAGGAAGCCGTGGATGCCGCGGAAGAACCACGGCGCGTCGGCCTCGGCGCCCGGCACCAGCACGTCGGCCTGCCGCCCGAGCCCGGGCGGGAAGAAGCCGGCCAGCAGCATCAGGCCGCTCAACGAGAGCAACAGGAGCACGCTCCAGGCCAGGAAGTGGTAGGGGAAGAAGCGCCGGCCTTCGCGGCGGTGGCGCGGGCCGCTGGTCGGGACCAGGGCCGAGACCACCTCGAGCTTCGCCAGCTCCTTGGCGTGCCAGGAGGGGCCGTTCAGCACGTGCACCACCGGGCGGTCGAGGCCGTCGAGCAGGCGGCCGCGCAGGCCGACCTCGTCGAGGCCGGTGAGGACCTGGCGCACCGCCTGATCGTCGGCGCCTTGCTTGAGGACGATGATCATCGCGAGCCTCCTCCTTGCCGACGGCAGCTGCTCCACTTCGGCAGCCAGCTCCAGAACCAGGCCAGCAGCACGCCGAAGGCCGGCAGCAGCAGGACGTGGAAGGCGTAGAAGTTCCGCAGGGTGGTGGTCCCGGTCTCCTCGCCGCCGCGCAGGATGCTGGCGGCGGTGGGGCCGAGGATCGGCACCGACTCGACCCACTCCAGCGACAGGTCGGCCGACCAGAGCGCGGCCTCGTCCCAGGCCAGCAGGTCGCCGGTGAAGGCGAAGCCGAAGCTCAGGAACAGCGCCAGCAGGCCCAGTCGCCAGTGCGAGCGGCCGCGGCCGCGGTAGGCGCCGCTGAGGAAGACGCGCGCGAACTGGAACACGCCCAGCGCGATCACCAGGTGCGAGGCCCAGGCGTGGATGCCGCGGCACAGCCAGCCGCTCCAGCCGTGGCCGACGTCGCGCACGATGTACTTCACGCTCTCGTAGGCCCCCTCGGCGGTGGGCTGGTAATAGAAGGAGAGCATGATCCCGGTGATGATCAGGATCCCGAGCAGGATCCCCATCAGCCAGCCGAACAGGCAGCGGTGGGAGTCGACCACCGGGAAGGGCCGGTAGAAGCGCCGGCGCAGGGCGTGCTGGAAGGTGTGTTGGTGCCGTGCCATCTCAGCGCCTCGGTTGCACGAACAGGACCTCGTTCACGACCGCCGTGTCGTAGCGCTGCAGCGGTGCGTTGGCCGGGCCGTCGACGACGTTGCCCAGCGGGTCGAAGACGCCGCCGTGGCAGGGGCAGAGCAGCTGTTGCCGCTCCAGGCTCCACTCCAGCCGGCAGGGGTCGATGTGGGTGCAGTCGCCGCTGACCGCGTGGAAGCGGCCGGCGTGGTCGCGCACCACCATCACCGGCACGCCGTGCAGGCGCAGCTTGGAGGCGGTGCCGGCCGGGAAGCGATCGAGGCTGGTCACGCGCACCGGGCCGCTGAGCGAGAAGGGCGTGGCCGGCGGCATCAGGAACTGGACCACCGGGAACATCAGCGCCGCCAGCGTCAGCAGGCCGAAGCCGAGGATCAGCCACTTCATCGCCTGCCGGCGCCGCCGCTCGCTGCGGTAATCCCGGTCGCTCTGGAGCGAGAGGGCGTCCACCTCGGGCCAGGCGGCGGCCGCCGCGTGGACCGCGTCGGGGTCGAAGTTGCCCCCCAGCGCGGCGACGAGCTGTTCGTCGCCGAGGGAAGGATGAAAACTGCAGCCGAGGGCCTCGAGCTCCTTGCGGATGCGCTCGAGGACCCCTTCCTCCACGTCAGGTTTCAGGACCAAGATCATCTCGTGTTCCGGGTGACGGGATTCCGCGACCGCGCGGGCGCCCGCGGGGGCGTCCGTGCGGCGGAGCGAAGAAAGAGCGGTGGCTGGAGCTTACTCGGCCTTGGACGGCCGCGGGCTGCCGTCGTGGAGCTGGCCGAGCAGGATCGGCGTCGCGACCTTCACCATCAGGGTGAAGATCAGGGCGCCGACCGCGAGCACGCCCATCGCGAGCTTGAGCTCGTTGGTCGAAGGCACGTACTCGTAGATCTCGCCGAGGGTGTCCGGCGTCATGCCGGGGATCACCAGGCCCATGCCCTTCTCGAGGTAGACGCCGAGGAAGATCAGCACGCAGCCGATGTTCAGCGTCACCACGTTCTGGCGCGTCTTCGGCACCAGGAACAGCAGGAAGGCGATCGTCGAGCAGGCCACCGCGGTCCACATCCAGGGCACGATGGCGGTGTGGCCCTCGACGCCGGAGAACATGTACTCCATGTGGATCAGGTGGTGGGTGCCGGAGTAGTACTCCTTGAACACCTCGGCGCCGAGCAGGAACAGGTTGAAGGCCATGAAGTAGGCCATCAGCTCGGCGATCTTGTAGAAGGCTTCGCGCCGGATGGTGAAGTCGGTGAAGCGCCGCAGCAGCTGCATCAGGATCAGCAGCACGGCCGGGCCCGAGCAGAAGGCCGAGGCCAGGAAGCGCGGCGCCAGGATCGCGGTGTTCCAGTAGGGGCGCGCGATCAGGCCGTTGTAGAGGAAGGCGGTGACGGTGTGGATCCCGACCGCGGCCGGGATCGACAGCCACACCAGCGGCATGAACAGCTTCTTGTTGGGCTCCCGGCGCCGGAACATCGTGAACAGCACGTAGGTGACGATCACGAAGTTCAGGACCAGGTAGCTGTTGAGCGCGATGACGTCCCAGCCGAGCAGGCTGGAGGGCACGTTCAGGTGGCCGATGCCCGGGATCAGGTGCCAGAAGCGCTCGGGGTGGCCGATGTCCACCAGGACGAACAGGGCGCAGACCGTGATCGCCGAGACCGCCAGCAGCTCGCCGAAGACGACGATCTCCTTGATCGGCTTCCAGTGGTAGAGGTAGGCCGGGATCACCAGCATCACCGCCGCCGCCGCCACGCCGACCAGGAAGGTGAAGTTGCCGATGTAGAAGCCCCAGGACACCTGGTCCCGCAGGCTGGTCGTGATCAGGCCCTCGTCGAGCTGCTTCAGGTAGGCCAGGAAGCCGACCCCGATGGTCACCAGCAGCAGCGCCAGCCAGGCCCAGTAGAGGAGGTTGCCGCGCAGCACGGTGCGCAGGCTGCCGGTGAAGAAGCGGGTGAAGGTTTGGACGGTCTGCATGGGTTCCGCCTCCTAGGTGCCGTAGAAGTAGTAGAAGCGCGGCATCGTGTTCAACTCCGCCTTCAGGATGTACACCCGCTTGTGCTCGATCACCCAGCGCACCTCGCTGTTGGGGTCGAGCAGGTTGCCGAACTTGCGCGCGCCCACCGGGCAGACCTCGACGCAGGCCGGGTACTCGCCCTCGCGCGTGCGCTGGACGCAGAAGGTGCACTTCTCGACCACGCCCTTGGGCCGCGGCCGGTTGCCGAGGTAGTGCAAGGTCGGGTTCATGTCCTCGGCCGGGATCTCCGGATCGGCCCAGTTGAAGTGACGGGCGCCGTAGGGGCAGGCCGCCATGCAGCAGCGGCAGCCGATGCACCAGTCGTAGTCGACCACGACGATGCCGTCCTTCTCCTCCCAGGTGGCGCCGACCGGGCAGCTCTTCACGCAAGGAGCGTTGCGGCACTGCTGGCAGGCCACCGGCAGGTAGAAGTGGTCCTCCCGCGGCACCTGCTCGGCGTCGTAGTAGGCGTTGGCGTGGGCGAAGTCGATGCCGCGCTCCTTGTCCATCTCGAGCACCCGGATCCACTGGACCTCGGGGTCGCGGCTCTGGTTGTTCTCGTCGACGCAGGCGTGCACGCACTCGCGGCAGCCGACGCAGCGGGAGATGTCCAATGCGTAGCCGAACTCGACTCCGGGCAGGGCGTCCTTGCCGCTCAGGGTGACCTGCGCCTGCTTGTCGGCCGGGAACTTGGCCTTGTTCTCCTCGAGCAGCCGGTCGAGGACCTCCTGCTTGCGCTCGCCTTCCAGCTCGATGAAGCGGCTGGTGAACCAGGAGGAGTGGGTGAGGTCGCCGCAGCCGGCGGCGGTCGCCGCCGCGGCGCAGCCGGCGACGGTGCAGAGGAAGTCCCGGCGGGACGGAACGGAGCCAGCGATGGTGGGGGCGCAGCTCATTGGGTGACCTCCGGAGCCGTCGGCATCGGCAGCGGCTCGATCGGCTCGAAACGGGGGGAGTGGGAGTTGTGGCAGTGGACGCAGAGCAGGTAGTCCTGCTGCGAGGAGTCCTGCCAGCTCCCTTCGCGGCGGCCGTGGACGCCCGCCTTCCAGTCGCGGTACTTGTCGCCGTGGCACTGGCCGCACAGGCGGTAGGACTGCTCGAAGGGCACCTGTTCGCCGCTGGCCAGGCGCAGCACGTCGCGGTCGTCCGGGTCGTGGCAGTCGAGGCACCAGCGGTGCTCCTCGTCGTGCTGGAGCACGATGTCGTCGTGGGCCATCTCCAGCTCCCGGCGTTCCGGGTCGGTCTCGTACAGCTCAGGGTCGTGGCACTCGGAGCAGGGGAAGTACTCGAGCTCCGGTTGCTCGATCATGCTGGTGTCCGGCTCCGGGAAGGCGTGGGGTACCTCTCCGGGGAAGTGGACCGTCTCGTGACCGTGGGCGTCGCTGCAGCCCGGGAGGGCCACGGCGGCCAAGGGCAGACAGAGGAGGAGGAGTCTCATGGCGGGTTCGGCAGGCAGATTTCTCCCGTCATCCCGCTCCCGGGGTTCCCGGGAGCGAGATCAGAAGGGGTGAGAGGCCTCGGAGGAAGTCGGCCTTACTTGGCCTCTTCCACCTTCTTCTTCGGCGGCACCACGCGCGGCTTCTCGCGCTTCGGGTGCAGGTGGGCGATGTCCTTCAGCCGCTCGCCGTACTTGAACTCCTTGTGGGTCGGGGAGTCCTCGTTGTGGCAGCTCAGGCACAGACCCATGTCGGGCATCGTCATCTCGCCGTCCAGGCCGGCCGGGACGACGTCGGCGGTGATCTTGGACTTGGCCTTCACGCGGGCCTTCTGGTGGTCACCGCCGGGGCCGTGGCAGGACTCGCACTGGACGCCCAGAAGGCCCGCGTGAAGGCCAAG
>CAZXTO010000008.1:0-24662 GCA_964643675.1 uncultured Planctomycetales bacterium | reverse complement strand
ACGCCGCCTTGCAGGCCGGCCTCGAGGCGGCCCTGGCGGATCCGGAGGCCGCGACCGCCCTCGGCGGCCGGCTGCGCTTCCTGCACGCGGATGGCCGGGGTTGGCTGCCCGCGCTGGCTCCCGCGGAGCGGCCGGCGGTGGTCCTGGTCGACCCCATGCATCCGCCGCGGGGCAAGACCGCCCTGGTCAAGAAGGAGATGCGGCAGCTCCGCGAGCTGGTGGGTTCGGACCCCGACGCCGCCGAGCTGTTGGCCGCCGCCCGGGCCGTCGCCACCGGCCGGGTGGTGGTCAAGCGGCCGCGCCAGGCCGAGCCGCTGGCCCCCGGAGTCAGCCACGTGGTCGATGGCCGCTCCACCCGCTTCGACGTCTACCTGGCGTCTTCGGGCTAGAATGCGTGGTCCGTGGCCGATCGGCCACCCCGATTCGATGACCGCCACCGACCCCGAACTGCTCGAAGTCCCCGAAGCCTCCGCGATCCGCGACTGGGCCACCGAGCGCGGCATCCTGATCCTGGCGCACAGTTACCAGGAGGGCTTCCTGCAGGAGGCGGCCCACTTCGTCGGCGACTCGCTCGAGCTGGCGCGCAAGGCCGCCGCCGAGCAGCCCGAGGCGATCTGCTTCTGCGGCGTGCACTTCATGGCCGAGACGGCCAAGATCCTGTGCCCGGAGGCGGAGGTCTTCGTGCCCGATCTGGAGGCCGGCTGCTCGCTGGCCGAGTCCTGCCGCGCCGAGGACCTGGCGCGCTACCAGCAGCACCTGACCCAGAAGCTCGGCCAGCGGCCCACCACGATCGCCTACGTCAACTGCACCGCGGCGGTGAAGGCGCTGTGCGACGTCATCTGCACCAGCGGCAACGCCCGCGCCGTGGTCGACTCGATCCCCGAGGACCAGCCGATCCTGTTCGTGCCGGACCGCCACCTCGGCGGCTGGCTGAACGAGGTCACCGGCCGCGAGATGATCCTGTGGAACGGGGCCTGCGAGGTCCACGAGCTGTTCAGCGTCGAGCACCTCCTGCAGCTCAAGGCCGAGCACCCCGGCGCGATCACGATCAGCCACCCCGAGTGCCCGAAGCCGGTGCGCGACGCCAGCGACCACGTGCTCGGAACCGCCGGCATGCTGAAGCTGGTGAAGGCGGCCGAGGGCCAGACCTTCCTGGTCGGCACCGAGGGCAACATGATCTACCGCTTCCAGAAGGAGGCGCCGCAGAACACCTACATCCCTGCGCCCGGGGCTTCCTGCGCCTGCAACCTGTGCCCGCACATGCAGCTCAACACCCCCGAGAAGCTGTGGGAGTGCCTGCACCGGCGCGGCCCCCAGGTGGTGGTGCCGCCGGAGCACGCCGCCGCCGCGCGGCGCGCTCTCGAGCGCATGCTGGCGATCGTCTGAGCGCCGCTAGTGGGCCGAGAAGAAGGCCCACAGCTCCTCGTTGATGTCGATGTCGAAGTTGGTCGGCTCGTTCGGCGGCAGGGTGGCGCCGTGCCCGGGCCAGGAGTGCCCGCCGTCGCGCAGGAACCAGTAGTGGATGTCCGCCCCGGTGGTGGGGGCGGGCGCCTCGAAGCGCAGGGCCTGGCCGCGCACCTCGGTCGGGACCAGCGGATCGGGCAGCACCGCGCCGTTGACGGCGACGAAGGGCGCCAGGCTCTGGCGTTGGGAGGCGTAATCGGTGCCCGACACGCCGCTGCCCACGCCGCCGCCGAAGGGCACGTTCTGGTCCAGCTTGCCGTGGAAGGCGATCACCGGGATCGGCTGGCTCGGGGCGGTCGCCACCCCGAGCGCGCCGGCGTTGGGGCCGATGGCCGCCAGTCGGCCGGGCAGCTCCGCCGCGAGCCGGTAGCACAACATCGCGCCGTTGGAGTGGCCGGTGGCATAGACCCGGTCCGGGTCGAGGTTCCAGCGCGTCCCGAGCTCGGTGATCAGGTCGTCCACGAAGCGCAGGTCGTCGACCTGGTGCTGCTGGGCCCAGCCGCAGCAGTTGCCGGCGTTCCAGGTCTGGAGGGTGAAGAGGGGCCAGCCGCCGAGCAGGCCGCTGCCCTCGGGGAAGACCAGCAGGAAGCCGTATTGATCCGCGGTCGCGGCCAGGCCGGAGCTGGCGGCGAACTCGCGGGCGTTGCCGCCGCCTCCGTGGAAGGCCAGGACCACCGGCGCCGGGGTGCCCGGGTCGAGGCCGGGCGGCTGGTAGACGCGGTACCAGCGCGTGCTGCCGTTGCTGGTGAGGGAGTGGAGCTCGAGGCCAGCGGAGCGATCGGCGGTCGGTTCAGGGAGCTCGGCGTTCGCCGGGACAGGGGGGCGCGCGCCCAGCAGCAGGAGGGTGGAGAGCAGGAGCGGGAGTCGCATTGCAGGATTCATGAACCTCGCAACATCCCATCCTGGACGGAGGATCGGTGCGGGAGGTGAATTTCCGATTTCTTGGGAAAAATGCTGTCCGGAATCGGCTCTGGCGGAGTGTTAAGGGCAAAGGGCGAAGCCCTGAGTGTTCTTTTCATCCTCTGTCGATCGAGAGTCTTCGACGGCAGATGCGAAACGCCATCCGTGACGGAGGGGGATCCGTCCCGGGGTCGAATGGCCGCTCGCATCGAAATCGAGAATATCGGCCGGCCGCCACGCCCGCCCGGGGCGAGGACGGCGCCCGGTCGCTCGGCGACAGCGGATGCTGGGGCTTCGGCCCCAATTTTCACTTTCGCAGTCGCGGACTTGGCGCGGGCTGGTGCTTCGGCACTTGCCCGCGATATCTCTTCCCTGGACCCCTCGGAAGGCACCGAGGGCGCAGCTAGAATGGTCGCCCTTTGGCGCAGATCCCCCGCGCCCAGATTCCCTGAACGGATGTCCGCAGCCACCCTCGACCAGATCCAGTCCATCCTCGGCGCCCAGGCCG
Organism: uncultured Planctomycetales bacterium; assembly: GCA_964643675.1. Taxonomy (GTDB): domain Bacteria; phylum Planctomycetota; class UBA1135; order UBA1135; family UBA1135; genus J029. The sequence continues at coordinate 21,790 of CAZXTO010000008.1, read as the reverse complement.
AGGACCTCCTCGGCCACCAGTGCCAGACGATCGCCAAGGAGCAGCTCACCCTACCTGGCCCCGACTTCGTCGATCGCGCCTACGGCCCGACCGACCGCCCGACCCGGGTCCTCGGTCGCCTGCAGTCGCTGATCGACCACGGCCGCCTGGCCGGCACGGGCTACCTGTCGATCCTGCCCGTCGACCAGGGCATCGAGCACACCGCCGGCGCCAGCTTCGCGCCCAACCCGGCCTACTTCGATCCGGCCAACATCATCGAGCTGGCGATCGAAGGGGGGTGCAACGCGGTCGCTTCCACCCTCGGCGTGCTCGGTTCGGTGGCGCGCCAGTACGCCCACCGCATCCCCTTCGTGGTCAAGATCAACCACAACGAGCTGCTCGGCTACCCGAACCAGTACGACCAGACCCTGTTCAGCTCGGTCGAGCAGGCCTTCGAGATGGGCGCGGCCGCGATCGGCGCCACCATCTACTTCGGCAGCCACGAGTCGCGGCGCCAGATCGTCGAGATCTCCGAGGCCTTCTACCAGGCCCACCAGCTCGGGATGGGCACGATCCTGTGGTGCTACCTGCGCAACTCCGGCTTCAAGAAGGACGGCCAGGACTACCACGCCGCCGCCGACCTGACCGGGCAGGCCAACCACCTGGGCGTCACCATCGAGGCCGACATCGTCAAGCAGAAGCTGCCCGAGACCAACAAGCCGGGCTTCACCGACATCGGCTTCGGCAAGACCCACGGCAAGGTCTACAGCGAACTCTCCAGCGATCACCCGATCGACATGGCCCGCTACCAGGTCGCCTGCAGCTACATGGGGCGCGCCGGCCTGATCAACTCCGGCGGCGCCTCGGGGGACAACGACCTGCAACAGGCGGTGCAGACCGCGGTGGTCAACAAGCGCGCCGGCGGCATGGGCCTGATCTCGGGCCGCAAGGCCTTCCAGAAGCCGATGAAGGAGGGCGTGGCGCTGCTCAACTCGATCCAGGACGTCTACCTCTGCGACGGCGTCACGATCGCCTGAGCCCCGCGGACCGTCGCCCGGCGGCGGACCCGATTCCCCCGACCCCAGCCCTTCCCGGCTGGGGTCGGGTGCCTTAGCCAGCAGGGAGGCTTCACCTCAGGGGGGGATCGGTACGAGAATTCCATACGGAATCGCTCCGGTCCGAATAAAATCGGAATCGGGTCGAATTCCCCTGACCGGCACCCCTCCACCCCCAGATCGCCACCGGCCATGACCAACAACCCTGAGTTCTTCCAAAACTCCGATTTCCCGTGGACCCAGGTCCTCGAGGACAGCTTCCCCGCCATCCGGGCCGAACTCGACGCCCTCACCGACACCAACTTCGGCGAGTGGCCCCGGGACCACATGTTCGACAATCAGTGGAACCTGTTCCCGTTCCTGGCCCCGGGCCGCGAGTTCCCGGACAACCAGAAGATCTGCCCCAAGACAACCGCGGCGCTCAAGCAGATCCCCGGCCTCACCATGGGCGTCTTCAGCTGGCTGCGTGCCGGCTCGGCGATCAAGGCGCACGTCGGCTTCACCGACGTCGTGCTGCGCTCGCACCTGGCGGTCAAGGTGCCGCAGGGCGGTGACGACTTCGGCTTCCGCTGCGGCTCGACCACCAAGCAGTGGGAAGAGGGCAAGGTCATGGTCTTCGACGACATGCACAACCACGAGGCTTGGAACCGGACCGAGGAAGATCGGGTCGTGCTGATGATCGACTTCCTGCGCCCGTGGAAGTGGCGCACCTCGGCGATGGGCTACCTGCGCCACCGCGTGTCGCTGCCGAAGTTCTACAAGCACAGCTACGACCGCGTGTACTGGGAGGCCTCCAAGGACGTGGAGACCAACGACCCGCGCGACGCCAAGGTCTGAGCTCCGCTCGGGCGGCGCGGCCGCCCTCTCCGGGAGCCGGTCCGCCTGAGGGCGGGCCGGCTCCCGTCCGTTCCCGGCTGACGTATCATCGCCTCATGCGCCGCTGCTCCTATTGCGCGGGACCGCTCGCTGACTCCGCCCGTTTCTGTCCCGCCTGCGGCCAGGAGACGCCGGAGTACGTGCAGCTGTTCCGCGAACAGCGGCGGCCGCGCATGCTCCGCTTCATGGACCGGGTGCCGCTGCAGGGCGGCCCGGCGGTGCGCATGGTCATCGCGGTGGTGGCGACCCTGTTCATGTCCTCGGGCTTCTTCGGCCTGTTCGAGGACTTCGGCGACTTCCTGATCTTCGCCGACCTGGCGATGGCGGCGGCGATCGTGGCCTGCGCGATCCCGGAGCGCCGCGAGCTCCGCCCCATGTGGCGGCTGCCGAACCCGCTCTGGCTGCTCCTTGCCCTGGCCGGAGCGGTCACCCTGCCCGAGCTGGCCGATTGGTACGTCGGCCTGTTCCCCGACTCCCTCAGCGAGGGCGAGGACCCCTTCGCCGAGCTGAGCCCTGGGCTCCGCTTCTTCAGCGTCTGCGTGATGCCGGGCATCTTCGAGGAGCTGGCCTTCCGCGGGGTGGTGCTGATGACCCTGCTCCACATGCTCAGCTTCCGGCGCGCCCACGTCCTGGCGGCGGCGCTGTTCGCTGGGGTCCATTTCTCCCCTTTGATCTTCCCCTACCACTTCCTGGTCGGCCTCTTCCTCGGCTGGCTCCGGCACCGCAGCGGGGGCCTGTGGGCGCCGATTCTGGCGCATACTGCGCACAACGCGGCCGTAGTCTTCCTCTACTCCGGATGACCGCCCTCCCCGCCCGCCTCCCGATCGCACCCCGGCTGCGGTACGCCCTGTGGCTGCTGGCCGCGGTGGGATTGGCTTGGCTGGTCGAGCCGGGAGCGCAAGGGCTGTCCTTGCTGGGGTGGACCGTCCCCGACCTGTGTCCGCTCGATCGGCTCGGCGCCGCTTGCGCCGGCTGCGGCACCACCCGCGCCGGGCTGAGCCTGCTGCGCGGCGATTGGGCCGCCGCCTGGGCCTTCCAGCCCGCCATCTTCTTGTTCGCCGGAGCCGTCCTGGCTCCCTTCCTGCCCCTTCGACCCGGAGTCGGCCGCCGCCTCGCCACGGTCCTCGCCTGGACCGGCGCCGCCGTTGCCGTGCTCCGCATGCTGCTGTAATTCTCGTGGAAGCGACCATCGTCATCGTCCAACTGATCTTCTGGCTGCTGTTCGGCGTCATCACCGCCGCGATCGCCCACCAACGCGGCCGTAACGCTCTCGGCTGGTTCTTCGTCGGCATGATCGGCGGCTGCTTCGGTATCGTGTTGGTGCTGGTGCTGCCCGACCTGAAGGTGGAGGACGCGAAGGCCGCCGCCAGCGACCGCGAGAACCGGCGGCTGCGGGAGCAGCTGCAGCAGGAGCGGATGAAGAACCAGGCCTTCCGCGGGCACGCCACCAACCGGCTCGATCAACACGACGACGTCCTGGGGGTGGACACGCGCTCGACCGCGCCCGATCCCGAGCTGGCGCCGCCCTCCGCCCCGGCCGCGCTGACCGAGGGCTTGCCCTCGGACAACTGGTACGTGGCGGAAGCCGGCCAGGCCGCCGAGGGCCCGCTCGAGCTGGAGCAGGTCCGGGAGCGCGTGAGCAGCGGATCGCTCGACGCCAAGTCCCTGGTCTGGCACGCCGATCTCGGCGACTGGACCAAGCTCGAGGACTCGGTGCTGTCCTCGCTGCTGTGAGCCAGCCGCTCCCCGGCCAGGTCCAGCTGGCGGGGCTCTACGAGGGCCCCGCCTCGGCCTGGTGCCCGACCGCCGAACAGCTGAGCGACGCCCTCGGCCGGGCCGGCGCGCCCACGGACAGCCTGCAGGCCGTGGTCGATGGCGGCCAGGCCTCGCTGGAGGCCTCGCCGACCCTCTACCCGCGCGGCCAGTTCAGCTCCGATCCCGGCGATGCCCTCGGCATGGCGCTCGAGCTGCTGATCAGCGAGAGCCTGGGAGAGCGGCCGGCGGGCTGGTTCTCCACCCTGCGGGTCACGGAGTACCGGGACCAGAGCCTGCGCGAGTCGCTGATCCAGGTCGGCGCCGAGGGGGTCCGGGTGGTGGGGCGCGACTCGGACTGGGTGCCGGCTCCTGCCGAGAAGCGGCGGACCCGGCTGCTGCGGCAGTGGAAGATCGGCGTCCTCCTGCTGGTGGCCGCGGTCGCCCTGGGGGTGAAGGAGCGGGACCGGGTGAGCGAGGTCCTGCGCGGCCTGCAGGGCGTGGTGCTCGGCCGCAGCCTGGAGATCCCGCAGGACTTCGCCGCCGACGCCGGCGCCTTCGCGCCCTGGATCCGCTTCGCCGAGCTGCGGGTCGACGGGGACCTGCTGCGGGTGCGGCTCGAGGCCACCGAGGCCTACCCCGCCGACGCCGCCGCGCTCGACCTGCTGCGCGGACAGGTCGAGCTCGAGGCGCGCGCCGCCCTCAACGCGATCGAGAACGGGCGCGCGCGCCTGCGCGGCCGGGTGGAGGAGGGGCTGGAGCTGCCGGAGACCGAGTTCTCGCTCGCCCCGCTGCAGCGCGGGGAGGCGGTCGAGGTGGTGATCGCGGTCGGCCCCTTGGCCGCCACCACCCTCGAGTCGCTCGAGCTGACCAGCTAGCCCTTCGGCGCCAGCTCCTCGACGTAGGCCTCCCACTCGGCCTCGAGTTGGTCGAGCTTGCGCAGCTCCAGCGCCTTCTTGAAGTGGGACATCGAACCCTGGCCGCGATAGGCCAGGGTCAGCACCTTGGCGAAGGCCTCGGCGCGCTCGCCGTCGGCGCCGTGCAGCAGGAAGTGCACCAAGGTGTAGGACTCGGCGTACTTGGTGGCCTGGCCGGTGGAGGCGCCGAAGTCGCTGGTCTGGTAGTTGAGGACCCGGGTGAGGCTGTCCTTCTTCTTCGCCAGGTGATGGTCGCGGAAGCTGGCTTCGTCGAGCTTCTCGGGGTCGAGCACGATCGCGCCGGGCGGGCCGTCGAGGCAGCTGTCGAGGTAGGTGGCGAGCCCCTCCTCGAGCCAGCCGGGCAGCTTGGGCTCCTTCTTCTCCCACTCGCGCGCGGTGTAGTAGATCACCGCGTGCACGGCCTCGTGCTGCAGGCGGCTGGCGACGCCGTCGCTGAAGTAGCTGCGCAGGCTGCGGGTTTCGCGGTGGAAGTAGGCGTCGAGGTTGTTCGACTGCGACGGGAAGTCGCCGTGGCTGGGATAGAGGTGGACCGGGATCGGCGCCTGCACCTCGTGGAAGCCGACGGTGGGCTGGAAGAGCTCGAACCAGGCCGCGTAGACCTGCTCCAGCTCCGCCGCCGCGGCGAGCACGTCGGGCAGCTCGCCGGCCGCCTTCAGGTCGAAGTGGAAGGTGCTCAGCTCCCAGGCGTCCTTCATCTTCAGACGCCGGTCGAGCAGCTTGTCCCAGGTGGTCTTGCCGCCGTTGCCGACCTTGACCGACCAGCCGTCGCCGCGGCGCTTGTGGCCGAGCGCGTCGCGCGCGCCCTCGTGGTCGGGATCGAGGGTCAAGGCGCGCAGGTAGAGCCACTCGGTGTCGCGCTCGAGGCCCTGCTCCGCGCACCAGGCCGCCAGCTCGGCGGCCTCCTCGGCGCTGGCATCGGGCTCGGCGAAGTGCTCGCGCAATCGCTCGAGGTACTCCGGATAGGCCACCCGCGGCCCGGTCATCGACTTCACCTTGGAGACCGGGTAGCTCTTGGTGCGGCTGCCCTGGCTGATGACGACCTCGTCGGCCGTGACCTTGAGGATGACCCCGGTGACCTTCTTGCCTCGGTCGAGGACCAGGGTGTCGGGCGGCGGGTCTCCGCCCATCAGGGCGGCGATGGCGAGGAGCGCGGGCAGCAGCATGGCAGGAAACCAGCGCGGCGGTGCGGCCGCGCCTCAGCGGTTGCCCGCGGATCCTACCAGTTGTAGCCGCCGGGGGAGCTGACCTGCCAGTTGGTGAGGGGGGCGGACGGGTCCCGGAAGGGGTTGCTCGGTCCGTAGCTCTCCGGCGTTCCTCGGGCGATGCACTTGAAGTTCACGCCGTCGGAGCGGTAGGCGTAGCCCATGGTGGCGTTCGGATAGCGCGGGTCCGGGTCCTTGGGCAGCGCCGGCAGGTAGTCCGGGACCAGGCCCGGGATGTAGCCGGCGGCGTCGTAGCCCAGGCCGCCGTCGTTGGTGCTGTCGCCCAACCAGTTGCCGTTGGTGCTCGGGTACTGCTTGAAGTCCTCGAAGTAGTCGGCGAGCGCGGCCTGGATGGCGCGCAGGTCGTGGGCCCGGCGCGAATCGCGCGCCGAGGAGGCCCCTTCGGCCAGGACCGGCACCAGGATGCCGGCCAGCATCGCGATGATCATGACCACGATGAGCAGTTCGATGATGGTGAAACCCGAGTTCTTCTTCATGACGATGCCGCACCAGGCTGGTCGCTGGTATCCAAGCCTTCATCGGCGCCTCCCAGGCGCCGCTCAAGGAAATCCCTGCCGTCCGGGCCGGGGCCGCGGGACCACAAAGGAGCGAGCGCCGCACCGGGGTGCGACGCTCGCGGCTGCGATTCGGGTTCAATCAGCGGTGGTTACCAGTTGTAACCGCCCGGAGAGCTGACCTGCCAGTTGGCGTTGGCCCCTTGCGGATCGTAGAAGGGGTTGCCAGCCGGGAAGGACTCCGGGGTGCCCTTGATGACGAACTTGTAGTCGACACCGTCAGAGCGGAAGGCGTAGCCGTTGGTCGCATCCGGGTAGCGGCTGTCCGGGTCCTTCGGCAGCGAGGGCACGTAGGTCGGGACGAGGCCAGGGATGTAACCGGCAGCGTCGTAACCGAGGCCGCCGTCAGCGGTGCTGTCGCCCTGCCAGTTGCCGTTCGTGGTCGGGTAAACGCCGTTGGCGCGCTTGTAGGCTTCGAGCGCGGCCTGGACCGACTTGAGGTCGGTGGCGCGACGGGAGTCGCGGGAGGACTTGGCTGCATCGCCGAGGACCGGGATCAGGATTCCAGCCAACATGGCCAGAATGGTCACGACGATCAGCATCTCGATGATCGTAAAGCCTGCTTGTCGCTTCATCTTCAACTCGGGTAGTGGGTCTGTGGTCGGTGTGGGTAGCAGGCCCGTTCGCTGGGTCCTGTCATGGCCCTTATCGAGCCGAAATCCGTATTCCTTAAGAAGTTCTGGTCCTCCTGGGGGCCGGATTTAGGCTGCTGGGGAATGGAAGGAACCGCCGCCTTGCTCGCCACCCTGGTGGCTTACAAGCTGCTGCTGCTCGGGGTGGGGGCCTGGGCCTCCCGTCGCAACCGCGATCAAGCCGATTTCTTCCTGGGCGGACGCACGATGGGCCCGTGGGTGGCCTCCCTGAGCGCCGCCGCCTCCTCTTCATCGGCCTGGACGCTGCTGGGCGTGAGCGGCGCCGCCTTTCTTTCTGGCTTCAGCGCGATCTGGTACCTCCCGGCCTGCCTGGGCGGGTTCGCGCTCAACTGGCTGTTCGTGGCCGAGCGGCTCCGGCGGCGCAGCGCCGAGGGCGGCGCGGTCACCCTGACCGAGTTCCTGGCCGAGGGCTCGCGAGGGCGCGGCCGGCGCGCCTTCGCGGTCTCGGCCTCGCTGATCATCCTGCTCTCCCTGGGGGTCTACGTGGCCTCCCAATTCAAGGCCGCCGGCGTGACCTTCGCCGAGTCGCTGGACATGGGGGAGCTGCCGGCGATCCTGGTCGGGGCCGGCATCGTGCTGATCTACACGATGACGGGCGGCTTCTGGGCGGTCAGCGTGACCGACCTGATCCAGGGCCTGGTGATGGCGGCGGCGGCGGTCGCGGTGCCGGTCGCCGCCCTGCTCGAGGTCGGCGGCTTCGGCCCCCTCTTCGAGGGCCTCGAGGCGCTCGACCCCGCCCTGATGGACCCCTTCCGCGGTCTCGCCGGCCCAGCCGCGCTCGGCCTGGTGGTGGGTTCGCTCGGCATCGGCCTGGGCTACCCCGGCCAACCCCACGTGGTGAACCGCTTCATGGCCCTGCGGGGCCGGCGCGAGGTGCGCCAGGGCACCGTGATCTCGCTCGCCTGGGCGCTGGTGATCTACAGCGGCATGCTGGTCGCCGGTTGGTGCGGTCGCTTGCTGGTGACCGGCCTCGCCGACTGCGAGGCGGTGCTGCTGCGGCTGACCGGCGACCTGTTCCCGCCCACCGTGGCGGGTGTGATCGTGGCGGCGGTGCTGTCGGCGATCATGTCGACCGCCGACAGCCAACTGCTGGTGTGCGGCTCGGCCGCGGCCTACGACCTGCCGGGAGGCGGAGCCGGCGCCGGCAAGGGGGGGAAGCGCCGCGCCCTGGTTCGCAGCCGGCTGACCGTGCTCCTGATCGGGGCCCTGGCGGTGCTGGCCGCGGCCACCGTCGAGGAGACCATCTTCCACTCGGTGCTGTTCGCCTGGAGCGCGCTCGGCGCCGCCTTCGGCCCCTTGCTGCTGGTGCGGCTCTGGCTCGGGCCGGTGCGGCCCGGCTTCGCCCTGGCCGCGGTCTGGACCGGCTTCGCCGTCACCATCCTGTGGTTCTTCACGCCGGCCTTGAAGCAGAGCCTGTACGAGCTGGTGCCGGCCTTCACCGCCGCCCTGCTGGTCTGCCTGGCGGGGCTCAGGCGTCGCTGAGCGCTTCGGGCTGCGGCTCCGGCTCGTCCAAGCGGCTCCGCACCTGACGGAGCAGCTCCTGGCTGGAGAAGGGCTTTTCCAGGATGGTCTGGCCGACGGTGAGCTCCTCCTGGAGTCCGCGCAGGTCCGGCGCGTATCCCGACATGAAGAGGAGGCGCGTGCCCGGGTGGAGCTCGAGCAGCTGCTTCGCCGCTCGCGGACCGCTGACCCCGGGCAGGACCACGTCGGACAGGATCAGGTCGAAGGGGCCGTAGCTGCGGGCCAGCTCCATCGCCTCGGTGCTGTCGGCGGCCAGGTGCACCTGGTATCCGGCCGACCCGAGGAGCTGGTCGGTCAGCTTGCGCAGGCGCTCTTCGTCCTCCAGCACCAGGATGCGCTCGGTCCCCCCCGGGCTGGCCTCGGGGCGGGGGAGCGGCTCGGCCGCCTCCGCTCCCGTCTGCGGCAGGAAGATCTTGAAGGTGGTGCCGATGCCGGGCTCGGAGTAGACCTCGATCATGCCGCCGCTCTGGCGGACGATGCCGTAGGTGGTGGACAGGCCGGGGCCGGAGCGTTCCCCCTTGGGCTTGGTGGTGAAGACGGGCTCGCAGATGCGGCTGCGGGTCTCCTCGTCCATGCCGACGCCGTCGTCGGCGATCGAGATGCGGACGTAGGGCCCGGGCTTCAGCTCCGGGTAGCGGGAGCAGAGGCTGGCGTCCACCTCCAGGTTGGCCGTGCTCAGCCTCAGGGTGCCGCCCTCGGGCATGGCGTCCTTGGCGTTCACGACCGGGTTGAGGATGACCTGCTCGAAGTGGCTCGGGTCGACCAGCACGTTGCCCGCCTCGGGGTCCAGCTCGGTGTCCAGCCGGATGTGCTCGCCGATCAGGCGCCCCGCCATCTCGCACACCTGGAGCAACACCTGGTTCGGCGGGATGGGTTGCGGATTCAGCACCTGCTTGCGGCTGAAGGCCAGCAGCTGCCGGGTGAGCGCGGCTGCGCTGCGGCCGGCGTTCTCGATCTCGGTCAGGAATAGGCGCGACTCTCCCTCGAGTCCGGCGCGGGCCTCGAGCAGCTCGGAGTAGCCGAGGATGGCGGTGAGGATGTTGTTGAAGTCGTGGGCCAGGCCGCCGGCGAGCACGCCGATGGTCTCCATCTTCTGGGCCTGGCGGAGCTGGGACTCGGCCTTCTTGCGCCGCCGCGCCTCCTCCTTGAGCTGGCTGACGTCGCGCCAGCTCGACCGGCTGTGGAGGATCTTGCCGTCGGCGTCCCGGACCGCGGAGACGTTCAGGATCACGTCGATCTTGCTGCCGTCGCGGCGCTTGAGGATCAGCTCGGCGTTGTTCACCTCCCCGGTCTGGACGAAGGACTCGAAGGCGCGCTGGACGGCGTCCATGCAGTCCTCGTGGTAGACCATGAAGATCGGCTGGCCTCGGATCTCCTCCTTGCTGTAGCCGAGCTTGTCGCACAAGGTCTGGTTGCACTCCACGATGGCGGCGGTCTCGGCGTCGACCGAGACGAACATGTCGGGCGCCTGGTCGTAGAGGTCCTCGTACTTCTGCTCGAGGCTGAGCAGCTCTTCGGTGCGCTCCTCTACTCGCCGCTCGAGCTCCATTTTCGAGTCCTTCAGCAGCTGATCGGCCAGGCGCCGGGCGCTGATGTCGCGCAGGACCAGGGTGGCGGTGCCGCGCCGGTCGCTCCGGTCCAGGGAATAGCTGGCCTCGACCGGGAAGCCGTCGCCGCCGGCGCGCCGGGCCTCCAATTCGATCAGGTGGCCGGTGCGTTCGCCGTGCCGCGCGGCCCGCAAGGCCTCCAACAGGAGCTCCCCGTCCTCGGCGCGGAACAAGGTCGACACCGCCTCTCCGATGATCCCGGTCGCCTCGCACTCGAACATCTGCAGGGCGGCCCGGTTGAGGGTGAGGACGCGGTTGTCCTCGTCGAGGCCCAGGATCGCGTCGAGCGAGCTCTCCAGCACGCTGGAGTGGCGTTGCTCGGTGTCCTGGAGCATCTGGTAGGTGCGGGCGTTGTTGAGGGCCAGGCTCAGCACCGGCGCGATGAGGAGCGCGAGGTTCAGGTAGTGGCGGAGCTTGTCCGGGAAGGCGACCTCCCGCACGGCCAGCACGCCCTGCCGCTGGTCCTGCCGCTCGATCAGGATGAAGAAGCCGTCGGCCTCCTCCGTGATGACGAATTCCTGGTCCAGGCCCTCCATCGCCTCCCGCAGCTCGGGCTCCAGGCTCGCGGCTGGCGCGGAGTGCAGCTCTCCGGCCTGGCTACCGGAGAGGGGGAGGAAGTGGACGCTCTGCGGCGCGCACAGGACCTCGAGCAACTCCAGCACGTGGCGGATGACCTGGCCCTGGTCCAGGGTGGAGGCCAGCTCGCTGCTGATCTCGGCCAGCAGGGCGTAGTCCGCCACCCGGGACTCGGCGCTCAGGCCATCGGCGTGCGGGGAGGGGATCGCCTGCTCGGCCTGGGCGAGCCGGTCGCGGATGCGGCGTTCGAGCAGCTCGAGGCCGACCGCCTCGGTGCGCGCCGGCACGTCGAGGAAGGCCGAGAACTCCTGCAGTCGACGCGCGGCCTCCGGATCGGTCCCGGTGTCGAGCAGGCGGAGGCAGCGGGTGGAGTCGCGGTAGAAGGCGCGGGCGGTGTCGCGGTCGAAGCCGTCCTCTTCCAGGTTCTCGCGCCACCGGGCCAGCATGCCCGGCGCCAGCAGGTGGTCTCCGCGGCGCGTCCAGGTGTGGTACTGCTCGGCGCCGACCAGGAGCTCGAGGCAGCAGCCCGAGCCGAGCGGGGTCCCCGGCGCCCTGGAACATCCTCCCGGGGCGCAGAGCCCAGCGAGCACGACCAGCGGCCCGTTGCCGCGGCAGGTCTCGGGCATGGCCTCCGCCGTCAGCGGCCGCCCGCAGCGACCGGCGAAGGTCTCGAGGGCGACCTCGGGCGCCTGGAGCCCTGCGAGCACTGCCGTCACCTCCGCCTCGAGGTATTCACAGACCAGGAGGCGGAGCGGATCAGGCATGTCCCGGGATCCAGTCCAATGGGTATCGGCCCCACTCCCTGGCGGCGGACACGAGGGCTTGCAGCACCTCCTCTCCGACCTGGATGGGGATCTCGCCGTGGGTGTCCGAGAGGATCAGGCCGCCGCCGCGGCCGGCGCGCTCGATCACCGCCTTGACCTCCTTCTCGGTCTGGTCGGGGGTCCAGTCGCGCATGGCGATGCCGTTCAGGTTGCCGAGGATGCACAGCTTCCCGGCGCAGCGGAGCTTCAGCGCCTCCAGGTCGTCGTCCGAGCTGATCCCGATGGCCGCGGTGCCGGTGCGCGCCACGTCCTCCACGATCGTGAGCGTGCGCCCGCTGGCGAAGTGGGTCACGGTGGGCCCCTCGATCCGCGGCAGGGTGTGGAGCGCGACCTGGTAGCCGGTCTGCAGGTAGACCTCGGACGGGATCACCGTGGGGGAGGAGACCGGGTCGAAGTAGACGATGACGCTGGCTCCGGCCTCGATCTGGGCGTTGGCCCAGGCCACCGTGAACTCCTCGTTGGTCCGCATGAGGCGGCGGAACAGCGCCGGCGACTCGAACAGCAGGTCGAGGTAGGGCCCGAAGCCCATCTGCATGACCGGCAGCGAGAAGGGCGCGATGACCACGCCGACGATCGGCACCTGGTCCGCGACCTCCCCCTTGAGGATGGAGAGGACCTCGAGCGTGTTCTGCATCGAGGGCGAGTGGGACAGCGGCGGCGGCTCGAGGTCGAGGATCTCGTTCGGGTCCATGATCACCGGGGAGCCGGCGTTGGGCGGGCCGTCCTCGAAGTAGAGCACGCTGCTGCCCCAGGCCTCCATCTCGCCGGCGGCGTGGAGGAAGCCCATCAGGTTGTCGTGCCCGATCCGCTCGCGCATGCGCAGCTGGGCCTCGGCCACCCGCAGCGGCGTGGCGAAGTAGTCCTCGATCGACACGCCGTACTCGCGCGCGCCGTGCATGGTGAGGCCGAGGAAGACCGGAACCCGGTCCGGTTCGAGGTGGCCGACGGTGGTGAAGGTGCGTTCGAGGGAGGTTTGGGAGGTCAGCTCCATGACTTCACTCCGGTCGCTTGCACGAGCCAGCGGATGGCGTCGGCGCCGTTCATGCCGGCGCTGGCCGCCCCGACCTGGCGCCACAGGGTCGGGTCGAAGCGGAACGGCGCTCCGCCGACCAGGGTGGCGACCTTCAGCTTCCTCCGCCGCAACTCGCGCGTGAGCTCGCGTACGCGCAGGGCGGAGCGCAGCATGAGCGTGGACACCAGCAGCAGCTGGATCCCCTCCCGTTCGACCCGGGAGACCAGCTCGTCCTTGTCCACCCGCCCGAAGTCCTGCACCTGGAAGCCGGCCGCGCGGAGCATGGAGAACAGGATCCGCTTGCCGAGCAGGTGGTGGTCCTCGTAGACCGCCAGCGCCAGCGGCGGGTGGTCGACCCAGATGGCGCCGCGCGGCCAGTGGATCGAGTCGATCAGCTCCTCGCAGATCTTGCTCGCGAGGTAGACCTGGGACAGGGCCACCGATCCCTTCTGCCAGGCGTCGCCGATGTTCTCCAGGGCCGGGACGAACACCTGGTCGGCGACCGTCAGCGGTGAGGCTCGACTCTGGCATCCCTGGTAGACCTCGGCGGCGGCGACGCGATCGATCGCGAGCAGCGCGGCTTCGAAATCCCGGCACTGGGCAGTGAAGTCGGACATGACCGTTCCTGCCCCCCGGTGGCAAGGGGGTCTCCGAGAGTAGAGAGCGGCGGCGTGGCGGGGCCGCGCGGGAATTGTAGTGCAAAACGAGGCGAGGACCGCGGAGATGGCGGGCAAGCATCGCGAGATCCGCACCGACCCGGTGCTCTGTCGGCGAGCGCGGCGCGTCGTTTGCAGAGGCGGCTAGAGCGCCAGCTCGGGGGGCTAGAGCGCCAGCTCGACCATCACCGGCGCGTGATCCGAGGGCTTGCCCTCGCCGCTGCTCTCCTTGCGCTCCTCGCGGTCGACCTCGATCGCGCGACAGGCCGCCGCGACCGGGGAGGTGCCGAGCATCAGGTCGATGCGCAGGCCCCAGCCGCGCGCGAAGGCGCCCATGCGGTAGTCCCACCAGGTGAACGGCCCCTCGCCCTCGTGGTGCAGCCGCTGGAGGTCCTGCAGGCCCCAATCGAGCATGCCCTGGAGGCGTTCGCGCTCTGGCGCCGAGCACAGCACCTGGTCTCGCCATCGCTCCGGGTCGTGCACGTCGCGCTCGTCCAGCGCGATGTTGAAGTCGCCGACCACGAGCAGCGGGCGCTCCGGGTCGTGGGCCTCGCGCAGCCAGGCGGCGAAGGCGTCGAGCCACTCCAGCTTGAGCGCGTACTTGGGGTCGCCGACCGCCTTGCCGTTGACCACGTAGGCGTTGATCAGGCGCAGCTCGCCGAGGTCGGCCGAGATCACCCGCGCCTGCTCCGGCGCCGGGTCGCCCGGGAAGCCGTGCTCGACCCGCTGCGGCTCCAGCTTGGAGAGGATGGCGACGCCGTTGTAGGTCTTCTGGCCGAAGGCCGCGACCTCCCAGCCGGCCGGCTCGATCACGTCGTAGGGGAACAGGTCGTCGACGACCTTGGTCTCCTGCAGGCAGACCACGTCGGGGTCGTGCCGCTCGAGCAGGGAGATCAGGCGCGCCTCGCGGGTGCGCACCGAATTGACGTTCCAGGTGACGACCTTCATGCGGCGCCCAATCTAGCAGCGGCGCGCCGGGCGGGCGCTGACGGCTACCGGTGGGTGGCGGCGCCGCCGGTCGGCGCCAGCAGGAAGTGCGGCGCGACCACGTTGCCGGGCGCCTCGAAGCCGGCCCGGGTCCAGACGAAGCGCAGGCTGCCGGCGGGCGGGCCGTGCGGGCCTTCGGCGAAGGCCCAGGTCCCGAGGTGGTGGCGGATGAACTGCTTGGCGCGGTCGTCGTGGCGCGAGAAGGGGCCGTAGACCACCGGCGGTCCCGCTTCGGGCCAGCCGGCGGCGGCGCGTTCGTGCAGCTGGATCGCGGCGGCGCGCCAGTCGTCGCGGGCGGCGAACAGGGTCTTGCCGATGGTCAGGGCCGGCAGCAGCATCAGGGCAGCGAGCGCGAACCGTCGCCGCCGCGCCTCGGCCTGACGCGCCCACCAGCCGGCGCCGGCGGCGCTGACCATCAGGGCCAGGCCGGGCCAGGCCGCGAACAGGTAGCGCGAGGCCTGGCGTTGGGCGATCACCGCGCCGAGCAAGACCAGCAGCACCCAGGCCAGGCCGAGCAGGAAGTCGGGGCGCACCCGCTTCCAGCGGCGCAGGCCGGCGACCGCGGCGAGCAGCAGCCAGGGCTGGCCGTAGAGCAGCAGGCGGCCGCCGTAGTAGCGCCAGGTCGGCTCGGTGTTGGCGTGCGGGGCGTCCCCCGTCAGCGAGGGGCCGAGCTGTTCGCTCCAGAAGGCGCTCCAGAAGCCGTGGCCGGTCTCGAGCCGGTGGCCGAGGTCGAACAGCATCGCCAGGCTCGAGCCGAGCACCAAAGCGCCGATCGCGCGGCGCAAGGGACGGCGCAGGCCGACGCGGGCGTCGATCAGCCACAGCGCCGGCACCAGCACCGCGAAGACGCCGCGGCTGAGCAGAGCGCCGCCGAAGAACAGACCGGCCCACAGCATGCCGCGCGGTCGGGCGCCGCGCATCGCCGCCACCGCCGCCACCGCGCAGGCGGCGAAGGGCAGCTCCAGCGAGGCCCGCACCACGTACTTGGCGACCGGGTAGTGGAGCAGCAGGACCGCCAGGGCCAGCGCGCCGGCGCCGCGCCCGCCGCCGCCGAGGCGCCAGGTGGCGGCCGCCAGCAACAACAGCCACAGCGCGTTGGCGACCACCGGCGCGCGCTGGTGGTCGAGGCCGGCCGTCTCGAGCGCGGCGATGCCCCACATCGCCAGCGGCGGGTTCTCGTGGAAGTCGGCGCGGACCCCGCCGTGGGCCCAGCTCGGCGCGCACCAATTGCCCTCGGTGGCGACCTCGTGGCCCATCGCGGCGTACAGGCAGGAGTCGCCGTCGGTCAGCCAGTACGGGACCAGCAGCAGCCAGCCGACGGTCAGCAGCGCGGCGAGCGCGGCGGCGAGACGCGGGGTGCGCACGCCGCCATCCTGAGCCGGCGGGCGGGTCGGCTCAAGCCGGCGGCCTCCTGCTAGCATTCCGCCCATGCTGGCCGTCCTCCTGCTCTGCTGCAGCCTCGCCCAGGCCCCTGCCGCCGAACTGCCCGCCGAGATCGGCTTCTCGGAGTGGCTGGCGCTGGACGCCGTCGACGCGCGGGGCCGCCGCCCCTTCCGGCCCGACGCGGTCTTCCGCCGCCACCTCCACGACCCCGCGGCGGCCCCGCCGGCCGCGGGGGAGACCGTCGAGGGCTCGACCGGCAGCGCCGCCTGGCGCCTGGCCGCGCCGGGCGAGAACGGCTTCCTCGGGGGAGTGGGCTGGGCCTATACCGCGCTCGAGTCGGCCGAGGACCGGGTGATGATGGCCGAGCTCCACGGCGCCACCACCCTGTTCGTGAACGGCGTCGGCTTCGTCGGCGACCACTACCGCTTCGGCGACCGCGGCGTGCCGGTGGCGCTGCGCCAGGGCACCAACCACCTCTACGTGACCGGGGTGCGCGGCGCCTTCCGGCTGCGCCTGTGGACGCCCGAGCACAAGCTGCAGTACGGCGGCTGGACCACTCGCCAGCCCGACCTGGTGGTGGGGCAGCCGGTCGCCGGCGAGGCCTCGGTCGCGGTCATGAACGCCAGCACCGAACAGATCCCGCTGCTGTTCGTGGTGGCCGGCGGCGTCGGCCCCTTCGAGCGCAAGCGTTCGCTGCTGACCTACGGCCTGGAGCCGCTGCACGTGGCGCGGGTGCCGGTGAGCCTGGAGCCGCGCGAAGGCCACCCGCTGCCGGAGCTGCCCGAGACCCAGAAGCTCTACCTGTCCTTGGGCGGCCACCTCGAGGAGGACCCGCACGTGCACTGGCTGGACCTCGAGATGCGGCGCCCCGAGCAGGCGCGCCGCCGCACCTACCGCTCGCGGGTGGACGACGCGGTGGTCGAGTTCAGCGTGCTGCCGCCGGCCGGAAGCCCGGCCGCCGCCGAGGGGCTGGTGCTGAGCCTGCACGGCGCCGGGGTGCGCTCGCACGGCCAGGCCTCGAGCTACGCGCCCAAGCCCGGCTTCTGGTTGGTGGCGCCGACCAACCGCGCGCCCTTCGGCTTCGACTGGCAGGACTGGGGCCGGATCGACGCCCAGGAGGTGCTGGCCCTGATGATGGCGGAGCAGGACATCGACCCCGCCCGCGTCATGGTCACCGGGCACTCGATGGGCGGCCACGGCACCTGGAGCCTGGCGGTCAACGACCCCGACGTCTTCGCCGCGGTGGCGCCGAGCGCAGGCTGGTGCAGCTTCGACACCTACGTGCCGCGGCCCGAGGGCGCGCTGCGCGAGCTGTGGCACGCCGCCGACGGGACCTCGGACACCCTCGACATGCTGTCGAACCTGAAGGGCAAGCCGATCTACGTGCTGCACGGCGACGCCGACGACAACGTGCCGCCGTCCGAGGCCGAGATCATGGTCGAAGCCATGGAGGAACGCGGCATCGAGCACCAGCTGCACCTCGAACCCGGCGCCGGCCACTGGTGGACCGACGACCGCTACCCGGGCGCGGAGTGCATGGACTGGCCGCCGATCTTCCAGATGTTCGAGGGCGCGCGCCTGGACCGGGAACCGCTCGAGCTGGACTTCGTGTCGGTCGACCCGATCGTGGACAGCGAGCACCATTGGCTGCGGGTGGAGCAGCCGCTCGAGTACGGCCGCAAGCTGCGGGTGAAGGCGCGCTACCAGCCGGACCCGGGGGCGGTCACCCTCGAGACCACCAACCTGCGCCGGCTGTGGGTCGGCGTGCCGCACACCCTGGCCCGGATCGACCGCCAGGACATCCTGGTCGACGGCGAGGCCCGCGGCCACTGGTACCTGCGCGAGAACGGCCAGTGGCGCGCGGTCGGCGGCGGCATGGAGGTGACCGAGAAGGGCCCGCACCGCAGCGGCCCCTTCCGCCGCGCCTTCGACCGCGACTTCGTGCTGGTCTACGCCACCGGCGGCAGCGCCGAGGAGAACCGGGAGTCGCTCGAGCGGGCCCGCTTCGACGCCCAGCGCTGGTTCTACCGCGCCTACGGCAACGCCCGGCTGGCGGCCGACTTCGAGCTGCTCGACGAGGAGCACCCCGAGGACTTCAGCGGTCGCAACCTGATCCTGTACGGCAACGCCGACACCAACCAGCTGTGGCGCCACGTGGTCCCCGCCGACTGCCCGCTGCAGGCCGAGCGCGGCCGCATCCGGCTCGGCGGGCAGGAGTGGACCGGCGAGGACAAGGCGGCGCTGTTCTGCTTCCCGCGCGAAGGCGAGGACTACAGCCTGATCGGCGCCTTCGCCGACACCGGCGCGGCCGGCGCGCGGCTCGGCTACACCCTGGCCCCCTTCCTGGCCGGGGTCGGCGTGCCCGACTACGCCGTCTACGGCGCAGAGGTGCTGGCCGAGGGCGACGGCGGCGTGCTGGCGGCGGGGTGGTGGGATCACCGCTGGGGGCGGGCGGCGGAGCAGGAGTGAACCGAGGAGGGGCGGGCGCTCTCGCGCCCGCCCCGCTGCGCCTGCCCTACCGGATCACCCGGGCCAGGGCGTTCGAGGCCTCCGGCTGCCCGTTTCCGTGGTCGATCGCCTGGAGCCAGACCGTGGTGCCGGAGGCGGACGGCGGGACCGCCGCGTCCCAGCTGGCGAGGCCGTTCGCCTGGGGCGCCACGCTCGCCAGGCGCTGGATCGGGTGGCTGAGGGCCAGCTCCAACTGCAGCTGTGGCACCCAGGTCGGTCCGCCGCCCACCAGCGAGGCGAGGAAGCTGGCCTGGGCGCCGGTGACGCCGTGCAGCTCGAAGCGGGTCGTGGCTCCGGCCTGGAGCACCCCCACGGCCAGGTAGGGGTGAGCCGCCTGGACGGTCCAGAACTCGAGCGCGCCGGCCTCCGGGATCCCGTGGCTGGAGGCCCGGGGATCTCCCAGCATGAGCTCGCCGATGCCATCGCCGTCGAGGTCCCCGCAGCGCGCCACCGCCTGACCGAGTCGACGGTTCACCTCCTGGCCCTCGAACACGGCCAAGGGGGAGCCGTCGGCTCCGGAGCAGACCTCGACCCGGCCGGCGCCGCTGAGCCCGGCGCTGCTGGTCGCGCTCGGGTTGCTGGAGGCGAAGTCCTTCACACCGTTGCCGTCGAGGTCGCCGAGGGCGACCAATTGGGCGCCGAGCTTCCCGTAGACGTGGGCGCCGTCCCGGGTCCAGAGGATGCCGCCATCGGCGCCGGAGAGGGCGTGGAGCCGGCCGGCTTGGAACTGGCCGCCGCCGTGAGCGGCCGGGGCGCCGACCACGAGGTCGCCGACGCCGTCGAGGTCGAGGTCGCCGACCGGCGCCAGGCTGACGCCGAATTGAGTGCCGGCCGAAGGTCCCTCGATCACGTACAGGGCCTTGCCGGTGCCGCTGGAGTAGGCGATGACCACGCCGGTCTCGTTGCTGCTCCCCGCCGGCAGGAAGCGGGGGTCGCCGACCGCGAAGTCCCCCCGGCCGTCGCCGTCGAGGTCGTCGAGGGCCGCCACCGAGCGCCCGAAGTCCGGCCGGATCGAGGCCTGGACGCGGAGGAGTTCGGCGCCGGTGCCGCCCGAGAAGATCACCACCTCGTCCAGGCAGCCGGCCAGGATCTCGGGCACCCTGTCGCCGTCGAGGTCGTCCAACTGGGCCAGGGAG
Source organism: uncultured Planctomycetales bacterium (assembly GCA_964643675.1). Lineage (GTDB taxonomy): Bacteria > Planctomycetota > UBA1135 > UBA1135 > UBA1135 > J029. Next base: position 2,550 of record CAZXTO010000008.1, on the reverse strand, counting down.
CGCCCCAGCTCCTCGGTGAATTGGGCCGGGAGGAGCGAGCGGATCCGGTCGCCGGTGGCGCTGGAGTAGAGCTCGATGCGGCCGCTGCCGCCGGCCGGGCCCGGCGCTCCGCGCGGGTCGGCGAAGACCAGGTCGGTCAGGCCGTCGCCGTCGTAGTCGGCGTCGCCGAGCAAGCGCAGGAACTCGCCGTCGGCGTCCGGGGTGTCGATGCTCAGGAGCCGGCCGTGGTCGGCGCCCGAGCGCAGCTCGAGCCTGCCTTCGGTCCAGGAGTCGCTGTGGCGGTAAACGGCGTAGTCATCCTTGCCGTCGCCGTCGAGGTCGCCGGCGGCGACGCAGGCCGCGCCGAGGCGAGTGCTGCGCGCCAGGGTCTCGAAGTGAGCGAGCGGGGAGCCGGTCCGGCTGGCGTAGAGGTAGAGGCCGGTCTGCGGGTCGCAGACGCCGAAGTCGGCCTTACCGTCCCCGTCGAGGTCGGCGGTCGTCAGGACGTCCCAGCCGAAGGCGCCACTGCCCGGTTCGGCTGGGAGCTCGATCAGCGGTTGCAGGGTGGCGCCGGAGAGCTGTTGGACCTCCCCGGTGCGGTTCAGGCCGGGCTGCGGGAAGAAGGGGGCGCTCACCAGCAGGTCTCGCACCCCGTCCTGGTCCACGTCCTCGGTGCTGATCATCCGGCCCCCCAGCATCATCGAACTCGCGCGACCCTGGTGGCCGGCCAGGACCATCCCGGTGGCCCCCGAATAGAGGCTGACCCCGCCCGAGTGCGAGAGCCCGTTGCGGCGCGAGTCCGGGTGGCCGACGACGAAGTCCGAGACGCCATCGCCGTCGGCGTCGCCGACGTGGGCGAGCGAGCTGCCGAAGCCTTCGTTCGGGATCGAACCCGAGAGGGCGCGCAGCACGTTGCCGCTGCTGCTGGACATCACTCGGACCAGCTCCGGCAGGTTGCCGCCGGGGACCGCGCTGGTCAGGAGGTCGGGCAGGCCGTCTCCATCCATGTCCCCGAGCCCGGCCACGGCGCTGCCGAAGTTCTCGAAGGCGAGGCTGCCGTCGAGGACTAGCAGGCGTACGCCGTCGAAGCCGGAGAGCAGCTCCACCCGGCCGGCCTGGTGCAGGACGCCGACCCTCTGGTTCGGCGCGCCTGCGATGACCTCCGGCCAGCCGTCGGCGTTCAGGTCGTCGAGCAGGGCGAGGGAGCGGCCGAGGGAGGCGTCGGCGTCGCCCGCGACCTGCCAGAGCGAGGCCCCGGTCGCGCCCGAGAGCAGATGGACCGCGGAGGGGTCGTGGGCCGGAGCGCCGATCAGGACCTCGTCGACGCCGTCGCCGTCGAGGTCGGGGTAGAGGCGCAGCGGGCCGACCTCGGCCACCAGCGGCGGGGGCAGCAGCTGCTCCCACAGCGGCTCTCCGGTGGCGCCGGAGATCAGGTGGTAGGCCGACTGAGCGGCCAGCGGGTCCTGCGAGGCCGTGAAGGAGTCCGGGATGCCGTCGAGGTCGACGTCGCCGACCGAGACCGCCTGGGTCGGGGCGAAGGGCCGGGAGTCGCTCTCGAGGCGGTGGAGGAGTTGGGCGCCGCCATCGATCTGGGCGACGAGCAAAGGGAACATGCAGAGGAACACGGAGATCCTGGGAGCGAAGTCATGGGGGAACGGGTTGGGAAGCCGGTTGCGTTCAGAGGGGCGGAGCGGCCCTAAGGCCCCGGCCGGCGTGGGATACCGCCGGGGGAGCCGCAGGGAAGGTCAATAGCACGAGGGGGGAGGGGCAATCGCCGTGCCAGGGGCCTGCGGGGGAGCCCGGTCGCGCTGCCGTTCGGGTCCGCACGATGCGCGTGCGGCCAACGCACAGCCGGGCCGCCTGAGCCCTCTCGCCCCGCTACAATCCCCGGTCCGATGAGCACCACGACCCCCTCGATCGACCTTTCCTTCCTCAAGGAGCTCGGGCTCGAAGGCACCCAGTCCGGCGCCTACTGCGGCGAATGGCTGGAGTGCAACGGCCCCGAACTCGCGGTCTACAGCCCCGCCAACGGCGAGCAGATCGGCACCGTCAAGCAGGCCTCCGCCGAGGACTACGAGAAGGTCGCCGCCGCCGCCCACGAGGCCTTCCTGCGCTGGCGTGAGCTGCCGGCCCCGGTCCGCGGCGAGTACGTGCGCCGCGTCGGCGAAGCCCTGCGCGCCAAGAAGGAGGCGCTCGGCAAGCTGGTCGCCTGGGAGATGGGCAAGATCTACCAGGAGGGTCTGGGCGAGGTCCAAGAGGCCATCGACATCGCCGACTTCGCGGTCGGCCAGTCGCGCATGCTCTACGGCCTGTCGATGCACTCGGAGCGGCCCTCGCACGCCATGCGCGAGCAGTACCACCCGCTCGGCGTGGTCGGTGTGGTCAGCGCCTTCAACTTCCCGGCCGCGGTCTGGGCTTGGAACTGCGCCCTGGCGATGATCTGCGGCGACTCCACCCTGTGGAAGCCGAGCTCGAAGACGCCGCTGACGGCCATCGCGATGACCAAGGTCGCGGTCGAGGTGCTCGAGGAGGACGGCTTCGGCGCGGTGCTGTCGCTGGTGGTCGGCAAGG
>CAZXTO010000007.1:4228-25469 GCA_964643675.1 uncultured Planctomycetales bacterium | reverse complement strand
TCAGGCATGGATTGTTTCGGGGGCTGCGGCCGATGGCCGCAGACCCCGAAACAATCAATGTCTGACCCCGAATTAGTGGCGGAAGTGGCGCGAGCCGGTGTGGACCATGGCCACGTCGCGTTGGTCGCAGGCGGCGGTGACCTCGTCGTCGCGCATGGAGCCGCCGGGTTGGGCGATGGCGATGACGCCCGCCTCGGCGAGGGCCTCGGGGCCGTCGGGGAAGGGGAAGAAGGCGTCGCTGCCGGCGACGGAGCCCGGGGCGCGCTCGCCGGCCTTCTCGACCGCGATCTTGCAGGAGTCGACCCGGCTCATCTGGCCGGCGCCGGCGCCGACCAGCATGCCGTCCTTGACCAGGCAGACGGCGTTGGACTTGAGGTGCTTGACGATGGTCTGCGCCAGCCGCAGGTCCGACTCGCGACCCTCGGGGATCGCCACCGATCCCGCCACCTTCAGCTCCTCGGTGAAGGCGCTGGTCGTGTCGCTGCCCTGGTAGAGCGTGCCGCCCCAAACCCGCCGGGCCTCGAGCTGCTCGCGCGGCGTGCCGAGGTCCGGGACCTCGACCAGGCGCACGTTCTTGCCCCACTTCGGGCCGTTGCGCAGCAGCTCGGCCGCCGCCGGCTCGATCGCCGGCGCCGCCAGCACCTCGACGAAGTGCCCCGGCCCGGCCAGGAACTCGGCGCAGGCGACGTCGACCGGCACGTTCAGCGCGATCACCGAGCCGAAGGCCGACAGCGGGTCGCCGTCCCAGGCGCGCTCGAGCGCGGCCACCGCCGAATCACCCAGCGCCGCGCCGCAGGGGTTGGTGTGCTTGACCACCACTGCCGCCGGCGCGGGCAGGTCGTTGACCGCCGCCACCGCGCCGTCGAGGTCGAGCCAGTTGTTGTAGCTGAGCTCCTTGCCGCCGGGCAGCACCACCGCGCCGCCCAATCCATTCCGCGCCGGGTCCGGGTAGAAGCCGGCGCCCTGGTGCGGGTTCTCGCCGTAGCGCAGGCCGGCCCCGGCCTGGTCCGCGAACCAGCGCCCGATCGCACCGTCGTACTCCGCCGTGCGCTCGAACACCTTCCGCGCCAGCGCCCGCCGCAGCTCCAGCGTCGTGCCGCCAGCGCGCAACTCCTCGGCCACCACCTCGTAGTCCGCCGGGTCGCACACCACCGCCACGCCGTCGTGGTTCTTGGCCGCCGAGCGCAGCATGCTCGGCCCGCCGATGTCGATCTTCTCGATCACCTCCTCGCGCGTGCCGCCGGCGGCGACGGTCTCCTCGAAGGGGTAGAGGTTCACGCACACCAGGTCGATCGGCCCGATGCCGTGCTCCTCCATCGAGGCCACGTGCCCGGCGTCGTCGCGCCGCGCCAGCAAACCGCCGTGGATCTTCGGGTGCAGCGTCTTCACCCGGCCGTCCATCATCTCGGGGAAGCCGGTGTAGTCGGCGACCTCGGTGACGGGAAGGCCGGCCTCGACCAGCGCGCGCATGGTGCCGCCGGTCGACAGCAGCTCAGCGCCGGACTCGGCCAGCGCCGTCGCCAGCTCCACCACGCCGTCCTTGTAGAACACGCTCAGCAGCGCGCGACGAACCGGGATGCGATCACTCATGGTCTCAGCCTGAGCTGCGGGAACGGAGGTACTCTTCGATGAACTCATCGATGTCGCCGTCGAAGACGGCCTGGGTGTTGCCCTTCTCGTGGTTGGTGCGATGGTCCTTGACCATCTGGTAGGGGTTGAGCACGTAGCTGCGGATCTGCGAGCCCCAGGCGATCTCGCCCTTCTCGCCGTACATCCGCTTCAGCTCGTCGTCGCGCTCGCGCTCGCGCAGCTCGTACAGCTTGGCCTTGAGCATGCCCAGCGCGGTGGCGCGGTTCTTGTGCTGGCTGCGCTCGTTCTGGCACTGCACGACGATGCCGGTCGGCTCGTGCGTCATGCGCACCGCCGAGTCGGTCTTGTTGACGTGCTGGCCGCCGGCGCCGCCGGCGCGGTAGGTGTCGACGCGCACCTCGTCCATGTTGATCTCGATCGGCGCGTCGGCGTCGAACTCGGGCATGGCCTCGATCGCGGCGAAGGCGGTGTGGCGCCTCGCCTGGGCGTCGAAGGGCGAGATGCGCACCAGCCGGTGCACGCCGCGCTCGGCCTTCAGGTAGCCGTAGGCGTAGGGCCCGGTCACGTGCACCGTGGCGTGGCGGATGCCGCCCTCGTCGGCCTCGGTGACCTCGACCACCTCGGTGCTGAAGCCGCGCCGCTCGGCCCAGCGCAGGTACAGCCGCATCAGCATGCTGGCGAAGTCGGCCGCGTCGACGCCGCCGGCGCCGGCCTGCACCGTCAGGTAGGCCGCGCGGTGGTCGTTCTCGCCGCCCAGCATCACCTGGAACTCGAGCGCCTCGACCTGCTGCTCGGCCAGCGCGGTGGCGGCGGCGAGGTCCTCCTCGACCTCGGCCTCGCCGGCTTCGGCGCCGAGCTCGCCGAGGGTCTCGATCTCCTCGAGGGTGGCGCCGGCCTCGTCGCAGGGCTCGACCACGGCCTTGGCGACCTTGAGGGCCTCCACGACCTTCTGCGCCGACTCCTGGTCGTCCCAGAAGCCCGCGCCGGCCATCTTCTCCTCGAGCTCCGCGCGCTCACCCTGCTTGTTCAGGTAGTCAAAGACTGTCCTTGATCTGCGTCAGGCGGCGACCCAATTCTGCGGCGCGGTCGAGGTACTGCTTCATCGTCTTTTTGGGGATCCGGGAGGGGCCGGACGGGGTAGTTTAGCCTTCCCCAGCTTCGGATCCTGGCACCCAATACGGTTCCAGCAGGCCGACTCGCCGCTTGCCCCGGGGGCTTCACTTCCCCCTAATAAAGCGGTTGCGGCCTCTTGGCGAGCCAAGAAGCCGCAGAGCCTGCGGATCAAAGTCCTTGGTAGGAAAGGGACGGACTCTGACCAGTTACACTGAGCCCTGATCCTAATCCCCCTTCCCCCTTGGGGCAAGCGGGGGATGCCCCCGGAATCGCGTTTCTCAGGCTCTACTATGGCTGATTACGTTCTTGGACTCGATCTCGGCCCCAACTCTATCGGCTGGGCTGCGCTTTCTGCTGACTTCCGTGAGGAAGGCGGCCACCTCGTTCACACCCCGACAGGGTTCCTGGCAACGGAGCAGGCAGGGCACCCGCCGCTCGGGGTCAGGGTCTTCGAGGCGGGTTTGGCGCAATTCAACACTGCCAAGGAAGAGTCCCTCTGCCAGGGCCGACGGACCGCACGCTCAATGCGGCGCAACCACCGGCGCCGGAACGCCCGCCGCCGGGACCTCAAGGCCGCACTCGTTGCAGCAGCCCTCCTCCCCTCGAAAGTACCTGACCAGGAAGAGGTCTTCCAGGTCGACCCCTATCTCCTTCGGTCCAAGGCGCTGGACCAACCATTGAGCCCCTTCCAACTCGGCCGGGCTCTCTACCACCTTGGCCAGCGACGGGGATTCCAGTCCAACCGGAAGAGCGGCCAATCCAAGGAGGACAAGGGCATGCTCAAAGAGATCGGTGAACTCGCCGCAGCGATCTCCGACGTGGGCGCCCGGACGTTGGGAGAGTATCTCTTTCGCCTCGGCGGCGGCCCGAACGGGGACCGGCAAGCCCTCCTCCGCGGAGAGACCCGGCTCCGGAACCGCCATACCCGTCGGGACATGTACCGCGAGGAGTTCGATGCCATCATCGCAGCTCAAGCGCCTCATCACCCCGAGGCTCTCTCGGACGGAATGGTCGCGCGATACCGAGAGGCAATCTTCTTCCAGCACCCCTTCGAGCTGACGGAGGAGCGCCGGCGCCGCGCCCCGGGTCGCGCCAATCTCCACCGAGCGCCGTCGGTGCGCCCGTGTCCCTTGGAGCCTGGAGAGCGCTGCTGCCCCAAGGGGGACTGGTACGCCCAGCGGTTCCGGATCCTCCTCGAGGTGAACAACCTCAGACTTGCGGAACACTTCAACCCAGAGCGGGAACTCAGACCAGAGGAACGGGAAGTCGTTCTAGAGCTCCTCTCTAGGAAAGAGCGGGTCAAGTTCGACGAGCTCCGCAAGGAACTCGCCAAGATCGGGGTTGACCCCAACGCCAAGTTCAACTTGGAGCGCGGCGACCGGTCCTCATTGAACGGCAATTCGGTCGACTACAAGTTGTCTGTTGCGATTGGGAAAGCTGGTTGGAAGAAGCTGGACGATGACCTTAGGGGCCATCTCCGCGATGCCTTGCTCAATGAGGAGGATGAGGGCGTCCTCCACGAGCAGCTGCTTTCTGCCGGAGCAAAGCCAGAAAAGGCGGAGAAACTCCTGGGGTGGGCGCCGTCCGATGGGTACGTCGCCTATTCCCGCAAGGCCCTCATGGCGCTCCTCCCCTACCTGGAGGGGGGCATGAAGAAGGATGCGGCGGTCCAGGAAGCCTATCCCGACCGACCGAGTGCAGCCGCGGTGGACAAGCTGCCCGCGCTGTCCTGCAAGGATCTCCCCGCTGAGCTGAAGGACATCACCAACCCTGTGGTGCGGAGGGCCTTGGTGGAGGTCCGCAAGGTGATCAACGCCATGGTCCGTGAGCACGGAAAGCCGCGCAGGATCGTCGTCGAGCTCGCCCGCGATATGAAGGGGGGGCCTGAGGAGCGGAAGAGGTTCTCGAAGAAGAACCGGGAGCGCGAAGAGCGCCGCAGGGACGCGCAGGAGGTTGTCCATGAGCTCGGCGGGAATCCGCGCAGCCGCTCCGACGTCAACCGTTTTCTCCTTTGGCAAGAGCAGGGCGGCCTCTGCCCCTACACCGGGAAGGCGATCCCGCAGAGTGAGATCCTCCATGAAGGGGAGTGGGAGGTGGATCACATCCTGCCGAGGTGGCAGAGCCTGGACGACTCCATGATGAACAAGGTCCTCGTTCATCGCCCCGCGAACCACGAGAAAAGCAACCGCACTCCCGCTCAGTGGCTGGGTATCGACAGTGAGGACATGCGCCTGCTCGTCCAGCGGGTCGAGGAGATGGCCACCAAGCACAAGATGCCCTGGGGCAAGGTCAGCCGCCTCAAGCAGGCGGCAGTGGGAGCCGACGGCTTCGCGCTGCGACAGCTCAACGACACGCGTTACATCACGCGAGCGGTCGTCAACTACCTGGAACTCCTTTTCCCGCAGGAGCTCCGGACAGGCGAGAAGGCTGTCATGTCCTGCCGTGGGAGCCTAACTGCTGAACTCCGTCGGCAATGGGGCTTAGTGGGCATCCTGGATCCGCTCTTGGACATCCATGGCGAGCCCGTCATGGCCGCCGAGCTCGGGGATGACGGGGCGCCGCGGAAGTCGCGCGCGGACCACCGCCACCACGCGATCGATGCCGTGGTCGTGGCTCTTTCCTCCCGCTCGAACCTCAAGCGCTACCAGGACCACTGGAAGGCGCGGGAGGACCTCGCGGCGGCGGATGCCGGCCGGCAGGAGATGGCGGAGGGCGTCTTCCTGCCTCCCTGGGATTCCTTCCGCGAGGATGTGAAGGCCCGCGCCAAGGAAATCCTGGTTTCCCATCGACCGCTCCGAAAGGTCGGCGGGGCGTTCCACGAGGAGACCTTCTTCGGACAGGCGAAGGAGTGGGGGAAGGACCTGCCCGGCCTGTTCGTCACTCGCAAGCGACTCGACCAGCTCACTCCGAAGATGGTGGCTGGGATCCGGGATGCCACGATTCGGCAAGTCGTGACCCGGCGACTGGAGGAGCGCGGGTGGAAGGGTGGCTCGAGTGCACTCCCCAAGGACTGGCAACTGCCGGAGGTCGTGATGGAGTCGGGTGTTCCGATCCGGCGCGTTCGGGTCCTGGAGAAGAAGAAGAACCCTGTACAACTGGGGCACCGCTTCGCTGTACTCGGCAACAACCACCATCTCGCCGTCTTGGAGGAGCCTGCGGCTGAGGGCGAGGGGAAGCTCGTGGGGCAGGTGGTCCCGCGGATGGAGGCTGCGCGGCGCGTACGGCGTGAAGGGATGCTACCTGTGGAGAGGGTGCGGGAGGATGATCGTCGCTTCGTGATGTCGCTGGCGCGAAAAGAATCTGTTCTCGTGCGGCGGCCGGGGACGGATGAAGTGGTCCTCTCGGTCGTTCAAGTTGTCTCTGGCACAAATCAACCCGGAACTGGGATCGATCTCTACCTCCGCGACGCCTGCGATTCCCGCCCTGCATCTGAGGGGAATAAGGCCCCTCTCCTGCGCTTGAAATCTTTCAGGAAATGGCGCGACCTGGGAATCTGCAAAGTCCAGGTTGATCCACTGGGCAGGATGGCTCCGGCGGGAGACTAAAGGCGGAGACCGAGATCCCCGATGCAACGGAGCCGCCCCTTGGAGGCTCCATGAAACGAACCGTCGAGGTATCGACACGAGGAACCCAGCTCTCCATCAAGGACGCCCGCATGGTCGTCCAGCGCGACGGCGACATCCTTGGGCGGATCCCGATGGAGGACATCGGGCTCGTCGTTCTCGACTCGGTCGGGATCATGCTGAGCTCCGGTTTCCTCAGCGCGCTCACCGACCACGGCGGTGCAGTGTTGGTTTGCGACGGCCGCCATCTCCCTAGTGGCCTCTATCTGCCGCTGGCGGGGAATTCACTTCACGCCGAGCGGGTCCGCTTCCAGGCGAACGCCTCCGAGCCGCTGAAGAAGAACCTCTGGGCCAAAATGGTCCGGGCCAAGGTCCTGAATCAAGCAGCCTTGCTGGAGGACCAGCCGAGCCGTCAGCGACTCATGGAATTGGCAACGAAGGTCCGGAGTGGGGACAGCGGCAACATCGAAGCACAGGCGGCGCGCGTCTATTGGCCCAGCCTCTTCGCTGCTTCTCTCGACCGATCGAAACAACCCTTCCGTCGCCGGCGGAATGGCGGATTCCCGAACTCCCACCTCAACTATGGCTATGCGGTCCTGCGCGCAGCTACCGCCCGCGCCCTCTGTGGAGCTGGACTCCACCCCGGCTTCGGGATCCACCACCACAATCGCTACAGCGGCTACCCTCTGGCGGACGACCTGATGGAACCCTTCCGCCCTTGGGTCGACGCCGCGGTCCTCGAGCTCCTGGACCAGGGAGAGGAAGGGCCGTTGTCCAGGGAATCAAAGAAGAGGCTCTTGGAGGTCCTCGTCGACAAGGCATCGATGCCGAGCGGAGATGGCCCGCTCCTGGTTGCCCTTGAACGCGGCGCTGCCTCCCTTGCGGAGAGCTTCTCCGTGGCGAGCAAGAACACCGGCGCGGTGGAGGCCGCCGGATTCTTGCAGACGCCTGGGTGGAGCGCCGGCGAGGCGGCCTGATGCTGATCAGCGGCTACCGCGCGATGTGGCTCCTCGTCCTCTTCGACCTTCCCGTAAAAACCAAGACCCAACGGAAGCGGGCGACCGACTTCAGGAAGAACCTGATCAAGGACGGCTTCGACATGGTCCAATTCTCGGTATATTCCCGGCCATGCCCCAGCGAGGAGAACGCCGCCGTTCACCGGAACCGTGTCCGGCTCTTCTTGCCGCAGGAGGGCCAGGTTCGGGTGCTCCTCTTCACCGACAAGCAGTACTCCAGAATGGAGTGCTTCCAGGGAGAAATCCCTGTCGCCCCAGAGGCCATGCCTCACCAACTGGACCTTTTCTGATCGGCAACCCCCGCAAGCCCTTTTCATCTAAGAGCTTGCGGAGGCTCTAGTGTAACTGGTCAGAGTCCGAGGCCGATTCCCAACCGTCGTCGGGCGTGGCGCTCAGTAGGAAGAAGTGTAACTGGTCAGAGTCCGAGGCCGATTCCCAACGGGTGACGTAGAACTTGTCAGGCGGCAGCAGTGTAACTGGTCAGAGTCCGAGGCCGATTCCCAACCACTGTGACCATGCAGGGCGTCGTGCGGGGAGTGTAACTGGTCAGAGTCCGAGGCCGATTCCCAACTGCAAGGGCTGCGGCAAGCTCGACCCCTGCAGTGTAACTGGTCAGAGTCCGAGGCCGATTCCCAACGTGGCGGCGGTGCTCCACCGGCCGAAGCTTAGTGTAACTGGTCAGAGTCCGAGGCCGATTCCCAACGGGCGAGGGGTCGCCGGTGGTCCACTTCTTAGTGTAACTGGTCAGAGTCCGAGGCCGATTCCCAACCAGCGTGATGGTGTTGTTCGTGGCGCTGAAGTGTAACTGGTCAGAGTCCGAGGCCGATTCCCAACAGTCGGTCGACGCCTGATCGCTCCCGACCGAGTGTAACTGGTCAGAGTCCGAGGCCGATTCCCAACTGAATCGCGATCGCGGCGGTCGCCTCCATGAGTGTAACTGGTCAGAGTCCGAGGCCGATTCCCAACTCTCGTAGGAGTTCTGACCGGCGACGATCGAGTGTAACTGGTCAGAGTCCGAGGCCGATTCCCAACCGTCGACGATCAGCGCGAGGACGTCGAGACGAGTGTAACTGGTCAGAGTCCGAGGCCGATTCCCAACTGGGCTGACGAAGAAACGCTGACCCACGAAGTGTAACTGGTCAGAGTCCGAGGCCGATTCCCAACGAAGCTGGCCGGCGGGGGCTGCGGCCGCTCAGTGTAACTGGTCAGAGTCCGAGGCCGATTCCCAACGCGACGGACCTCGATCGAGCCGCCGCCTTCAGTGTAACTGGTCAGAGTCCGAGGCCGATTCCCAACGTGGACCTGGTGGTCACCGACCCGCCCTAAAGTGTAACTGGTCAGAGTCCGAGGCCGATTCCCAACTCCATGCCGTCCAGCCATGCCTCCGTCTCCAGTGTAACTGGTCAGAGTCCGAGGCCGATTCCCAACCTCCGCCGGGGCGTCCTGGCCGTCCTCGGAGTGTAACTGGTCAGAGTCCGAGGCCGATTCCCAACGATCAACGCCTCCGCCTTCTTCACGGCTCCAGTGTAACTGGTCAGAGTCCGAGGCCGATTCCCAACGGTGGACCTGACCGCGATCCCGCCGACCGGAGTGTAACTGGTCAGAGTCCGAGGCCGATTCCCAACCCCGCGCGCACGGCCTTGCGGGCCAGGTCGAGTGTAACTGGTCAGAGTCCGAGGCCGATTCCCAACGTGTTGGCTGGGAGATGCCGAGTTTTGCGGAGTGTAACTGGTCAGAGTCCGAGGCCGATTCCCATCCGGCGACCTCAGCTCTGTGCCTTTCTCATGTCGCAATCCTCGCGTGACACCCGCCCAAATTCAGGCCGTATGGTGGGAATCGGCCTCGCCAGGTCAGGTATCCTAAGAAGGGCTCGGTTGACTGGCCGGCCTCCGAATTCAAACCTATGCTTCGATTCCTCGCCCCCCTTCTCTTCCTACTCACAGCCTGCGCATCATTCGAGTCCGGCAAGGATATTGCCGAGGCAGACTTCGCCTGGATCCAAGCCGGCGAAACCACCATGAAGGAGGTGATTGCCAGGCACGGCAAGCCCCAGATGATCATGGCCACGAGCGGCGGTGGCCGGCGCCTGCACTACTCGCATACCACTAGCACCGCCAGCGCGCTTAACGCGTCGCTCCTCAACCCTTTCTCCACCGAAGTGGATTCACAAGTGGATACCGAAACCTGCACCGTCCTCGTGGACGCTGCTGGCGTTGTGGTCGATTGGGCCTACGTTGGGCCGGACGTTGAGTAGGCCAAGCCGTCAGGCCATCCACCTCCCCTCCCTCGTTGTTGCCCAAATAGGGCGGCGTGAAGCTCCGCGAAGTCCCGAACTGGAATGAGGACTTGATCGAACGCCCCTGCGGGGCAACCAGAGCGGAGCGGAGGGCGCCCTGCAGGGGCGGTCGTTCCTTGAACCGCTCGCTATGTGCGGCGGTTGCCAAACGACTCTCAGCTCAACCCACCCAACCGCTCCAGCACCTCCGCCCGCTGCGCCAGCGTCAGCAGCAGCAGCAGATCGCCGGGCTCGGCCCACTCCAGCGCCTGCTCGGTGGCCTCGAGCTCGCTGGCGGCGCGGCCGATGCCATCCGCCGGGAAGCCGCCCTGGCGCAGCTCGTCCTCAAGAATCGCAGTCACCTCGCCGGCCGCGCGGCCGCGCAGGTGCTCGTCCTGTTCCTTAAGGATCACGCGGTCGACGCCCGAGCGCACGGCCGCCCGCGCGACCTCGCGGATGGCCTCGTCGTCGCGGTCGCCGGCGTGGCCGAGGGTCACGAGCCGCCGCCGGCCGCCCATGGCCGCGGTCATGTCGAGCAGCGCCTCGAGCCCGTGGGGGTTGTGGGCGAAGTCGACCACCACGCGCACGCCGCCGAGCTCGAAGCGGTTGAGGCGGCCGGGGTTGTCGCGCGTGTCGCTCTGGAAGCCGCGCAGGCCGGCGGTGATCGCCTCCTCGGCCAGCCACAGCCCCTTGGCCACCGCCACCGCCGCGAGGGCGTTGGCGACGTTGTGGCGCGCGGCGCCGCCGAGGGTGAAGGGTACCTCCCCCGCGGTCAGCAGCGGCCGGACCGCGCCGTCCTCGCACCAGCAGAGCTCCTCGCCGCGCAGCACCGCGGCGCGGCCGCCGCCGGCCAGGTGCGCCGCCACCACCGGGTTCCCCGCGTCGAGGCTGAACCAGGTCAGCGGCTGCTCGATCCAGCCGGCGCGCTCGACCGACTTCTGATCGTCGGCGTTCAGCACCACCGCGCGCCCGGCGTGGCGGATCACGAACTTCGTGTCCGCCAGCATGTCGAGGTCCTGCACTCCCCACTCGCCGAGGTGGTCCGGGGCGATGTTCGTGACCAGGACGACGTCGGCCTCGCCCGGCCCCAGCCCCAGCCCGCGCCGCAGCATGCCGCCGCGCGCGGTCTCGAGCAGGGCGACGTCGACCTCGCGGTGGCGCAGGATCGCGCGCGCGCCGCCGGGCCCGGACCAGTCGCCGCGGTCGAGGATCTGGTCGCCGACCCGCAGCCAGTCGGTCGAGGACAAGCCGGGCACCCGCCCAGCCGCGCCGACCATGGCCTTCAGCAGCCGCACCGTGGTGGTCTTGCCGTTGGTGCCGGTGATCATCGCCACCGGGATCGCCGCGGTCTTGTCCCACTCGACGTCGCCCGGCTCCGGCAGGCGGTTCGCCGGCCACGAGCGCGACCAGCGGCCGGCGCCGACCGAGACCACGTCGTCGCAGCTCAGGAACAGCTTGCCGCGCCGCGCCGCCGCCCGCTGCAGGCGCAGCAGCGGCGGGTTGCACTCCTGGCGGACCTCCGCGCGCAGGCGCTCCGCCCCGGCTTCGAGGTCGACAGCGGCGCCGCCCTCCAGCTCGGCCGCCGCCGCCTCCCAGGCGAGCTCGTTCAGCTCGCAGGCGGCGTAGAGCGCGTCCATCGGCGCGGCGAAGGCCAGGCTCAGGCCGCCCGGGAAGCGGCGGCTGGCGGTGCCGGCGCCGCCCCAGCCCACCGCCTCGAGCAGCGGCGTCAGGTGGCGCCGCCAGGCCTGCTCGGCGCGGTCGGCGAGCTCCGCCTCGGTCTCCCCCGCCGCCGGCGACAGGGCGAGGTCGATCACGGGACCGGGCCGTTCCCACAGGACGTTCGGGCCGGTCAGCCGGCGCGAGTCGCGCATCTCGAAGCGGCTCATCGGCGGGCTCAGTCGCACTCCTCGGCCACCGCCACGCGCACGCCGCGGGAGTCCTGGATCAGCTCCACGTCGCCGTCGTAGCCCGTGGCCGCGGCGCCGTCGCCGAAGCCGCCGAAGGAGCCGAGGTCGACCGGGGCCGGCGCCGCCGCCGGCTCCTCCTCCGCGCCGTCCTCCGTCTCGCTGTGGAAGTCCTGGATCTGGCGCCAGGTGCGGCCGATGGCGTCGGCGAAGACGAGCACGAGGTCGTCCTTCTGCGCCATCTCCAGCGCGTGGGCGACGGCCCGCTCCTCCTCCGGCACGAGGTCGATGGCCTCCGCCGGCACGCCGTTGGCGATCAGGGTCTCGCGCAGCATCAGCGGGATCTCGTCCGACTCGCGGCCGCGCAGGGTATCGTCGCGGCGGCAGACGTAGCGGTCGAAGCGGCCGGCGCAGAGCTCGGCGATCTCGCGCACGTCCTCGTCGCGGCGGTCGCCCGGCGCCGCCAGGACGACGATGCTCCGGCCCTTGGGCTCGAGCCGCCCAGCGAGCTCGACCATCGCCTTCACCGCGGCGGGGTTGTGGGCGTAGTCCATGACGACCTTGAAGGGGTGGTCGTCGAAGATGTTCATGCGCCCCGGCGCCTGGAAGAAGGTGGTGTCGAAGGTGCGCAGGCCGTGGCGGATGTCCTCCAGCCCCACGCCCATGCTGTAGGCGACGCCGGCGGCGAACATCGCGTTCTGCACGTTGTGCAGCGCGCGGCCGTCGAGGGTCGCTGGGATCAGGTGCGCCCACAGCAGCGGGATGTGCTGGCCGTGGTCGTAGATCGTGATCATCGCCCCGCCCATGCCCTGCTCCAGCACCACGGCGCGGCCGTTGGCCTGGATGTGCTTGCGCACCAGGCCGTGCTCGGAGTTCATGGTCACGTAGCACAGGTGCTCGGAGCGGGTGCGGTCCGCCATCTCCAGGCACAGGCGGTCGTCGGCGTTGAGCACCGCCGTGTCCTTCGCGACCTCGGCGACGATGCGCTTGACCTTGGCCAGCTCCTCGAGGGTGTCGACGCCGCGCAGGCCGAGGTGGTCCGCCTGCACGTTCAGCACCGCGCCGACGTCGCAGCGGCGGTAGCCCAGCCCGCTGCGCAGCAGGCCGCCGCGCGCGGTCTCGAGCACCGCGACCTCGACCTTCGGGTCGCGCAGCACCATGCGCGCCGAGGCGGGGCCGGTCATGTCGCCGTTCACCGTCAGGTGGCCGTCGATGTAGACGCCGTCGGTGGTGGTCAGCCCGGTCGCCTTGCCGGTCATCTTGAAGATGTGCGCCACCATGCGCGCGGTCGTCGTCTTGCCGTTGGTGCCGGTGATGCTGGCGATCGGGATGCGCGCCGGCGAGCCGGCCGGGAACAGCATGTCCATCACCGGCCCCGCGACGTCGCGCGGCGTGCCCTCGCTGGGCGACACGTGCATGCGGAAGCCCGGCGCGGCGTTGACCTCGCAGATGCCGCCGCCGCCGACCTTGTAGCTGACCGTGATGTCATCGGTCAGGAAGTCGACGCCGCACACGTCGAGCCCGATCGCCCGCGCCGCGCGCTCGGCCATCTCGCGGTTGTCGGGGTGGATCACGTCGGTGACGTCCACCGCGGTGCCGCCGGTCGACAGGTTGCCGGTCGAGCGCAGGTAGACGACGTCGCCGTCCTCCGGCACCGAGTCCTTGTCCATGCCGCGCAGCTCGAGCAGCCGGTTGGCCTGGTAGTCGAGCTCGAGCTTGGTCAGCACCTTCTCGTGGCCGATGCCGCGCCGCGGGTCCTGGTTGACGATCTCGACCAGCTGCTCGATGGTGCGCTCGCCATCGCCGACGACGTGCCCCGACACCCGCTTGCTGGCGGCGACCAGCTTGCCGTCGACCACCAGCAGGCGGTGGTCGAAGCCGGGCAGGAAGCTCTCGACGATCACCGAGCGGCTGTGGATCTTGGCGTTCTCGAAGGCGGCGCAGACCGACTCGTCGTCGTTCAGGTTGATCGACACGCCGCGGCCGTGGTTGGCGTCGAGCGGCTTGATCACCACCGGGAAGCCGATCCGGTGCGCGGCGCGGACCGCCTCGCGCTCGCGGTAGACCATGCGCTGCTTGGCCACCGGCAGGCCGAGGTCGCCGAGCATCTTGTTGGTCTCCTCCTTGTCCGACGCGATCTCCACCCCGATGTGCCGCGTCTCCGAGGTGATCGTGGCCTGGATCTTCTTGCCGTAGCAGGCGTGGCCGAGCTGGACCAGGCTGTAGGGGTTGAGGCGCATCCACGGGATGTCGCGCTCCTCGGCCGCCTTCACCAGCGAGGCGGTCGAGGGGCCGAGCGCGCGCCGCTGGGCGAAGCGGATGAAGCCGTCGCGCTCCTCCTCCCAGTCGAAGTCCTCCTCGCGGCCCTCGGGCGCCGGCGCCTCGGCCGGCAGCAGGTGGTGCATCAGGCGCAGCCCGAGCCGCGCCGCCTCCATCCCGATCTCCTCCTTCTCATATTGGTAGACGACGTTGTACTGGCCGTACTCGCCGTTGCTGCGCGTCTTGCCGAAGGTGACGTCGATGCCCGCGATCTGCTGCAGCTCGATCACCACGTGCTCGAAGATGTGGCCCAGCCAGGTGCCTTCGTCCTCGCGCAGGCGGCGCAGGAAGCCGCCCTCCTCGCGGTAGGAGCAGCCGTGCTTGGACAGGCCGGGCAGGGCCTCGACCAGGGCCTCGGTGAAACCCTCGCCGAGCCGGACCGAGGGCCACTCCTCCAGCTCGCCGAGGTCGAGCGTCAGCCGGATGACCGGGAAGTGCGCGTACAGGCTCGGGCCGAGATAGACGTTGCGGTCGAGGATCTTCATGGTGGCGGAGTGGGGATGCTCAGGCCGGCACCGGGCCGTGCGCGGCGGTGCGGGTCCTGATGTCGTAGGTGCAGCCTTCGGTGAGGACGTGGAGCTGGATGCCCAGCACGCTCACCGGCGCGCGGCTGTGGGCCGAGTCCATCGAGGAGAACTCCATGCCCGAGGGGTCGACGATGGTGATGGCGCCGGTGCCGAGCACCTCGATGACCTCGTCGGGGTCGATGAAGGCGGCGGTGTTCTCGTCCAGGCCGATGCCGATCGGCCGCGGGTTGAAGGCCAGCGCGGCGAGCAGGCGGCCGAGCCGGTCGCGCGCGCGGAAGTGCTGGTCGACGATGATCTCGTGGGTCAGGCCGAAGCCCGGCGCGAGCGCGACCATGTCGGGCCGCGGCGTCGGCCCCGACTTGCCGTAGGCGATCATGTGCTCGGACAGGATCGAGGCGCCGGCCGAGGTGCCCCCCACCGTGAGCCCGTCCTGGTCGTTCCGGATCCGCAGCAGCTCGGCGACCGTGGTGCCGCCGATGGTGGTCGACAGGCGCAGCTGGTTCCCGCCGGTCATGAACACGCCGCTGGCCCGCTCGAGCAGCTTCAGCCAGTCGGGGCGGGTGCAGTCGGAGCGCTCCTCGAAGGGCAGCGAGTGCGCCGCCGCCACGCCGAGCTCTTCGAACACCTCGACGTAGCGCGGGCCCGTGTCTTCGAGTTGGGAGGCGGTCGGGATGATCGCGATGCGGGCATCGGAACCACCGCTGACCTCGACGAACCGGCGCAGGATCGTGCGGTCGCGGAGCTTGTTCTCCGCGCCGCCGATCGGGACGATGTAACCGCGAGTCATGAGGGGGGAAGGAAGGGGGGGAGCGCTCCCGCGAGGCGCGAAGCGGTCGGAAAGGAGATGATATCTCACCTCCGAAGGGTGGGGCGCGGCCGGGCTATTCGAAGTTGCCGCGGCGCAGCAGCTCGCCCTCGCGGAGGAACCACTGCCCGCCCGCCATCACCGATTCGGCGCGGCCGGCGGCGTCGAGCACGACCAGGTCGGCGTCGGCGCCCGGGGCGATGCGGCCCTTGCCCGGCAGGCGCAGGTGGTCGGCGACGCTGGAGGTGAAGGCCGGCAGCGCGGTCTCGAAGGGCAGGCCGAGGGCCTCGGCCTTGGCGAGCGTCTCGAGCAAGGCGGTGCAGGCGCCGATCTCCATCGACTCCATGCGGCCGGCGGCGTCGAACACCGGCAGGCAGCCGCCCCCGTCGCTGCTGACCGTGATGCGCTCCGGCGGCAGGCCGCGCTCGTGGTAGAGCTGCAGCGCGCGCTCCGCCGGGTGGCCGTCCTCGTCCGCGGCCACCGGGAAGGCGGTCAGGTCGAGGTGGCAGCCGCGCGCGGCCAGCTCGAGGGACTCCTCGAACAGCGCGCAGCGACGATTGAGGTGGGTCGGGTGGAAGACCCGCGGCGGGATCTCGCTGGTCTCGATGGCCTCCCGGACCAGGGCCAGGCCGCGCTCGCCGTCGCCGAGGTGGAGGTGGAGCACCCCGGCCTTGCGCGCGATCAGGCCGCCGACGTGGCAATCGCCCGCCAGCTTGAGCAGGTCCTCGAGGGTCGGCTGGCTGGAGCGGTGATCGGAGAGCGCGATCTCGCCGGCCCCGATGACCGCGTCGAGGTGCACCAGGTCGCCGCGCACGGTGCCGGTGAGGGTGGTCGGCGGCAGGTGGTAGCCGCCGGTCCAGCACCAGGCCGACAGCCCGGACTCCCGCAGCGAGCGCGCCGCCGCCAGGAGCTCGGCGGTCGAGCGGGTCAGGTCGTCGGTGCCGAGCAGACCGACCACCGAGGTGACGCCGGCGCGCACGAAGTGGCTCAGGGAAGGAGCGGGCACCTTGGTCGAGGCGCCGTCCTCGCCGCCGCCGCCGGTGATGTGGGCGTGGCCGTCCACCAGGCCGGGGATCAGGCGCCTGCCGCCGAGATCGATCCGCTCGACCTCAGGGCCGCCGCGGGCGACCGACGGCTGCTCGACCCCGGCCGGTCCCAGCGCCAGGATGCGGCCGCCACCGATCCAGACCGAGGAGGGGCCGCGCTTCGCGGGAGCGTAGAGCTCGGCGTGGTCGAGCAAGGTCAGCACGCCGCGGATTGTAGGGCCCGCCCGCTGCGAGGCCCGGCGGGATGCGGGGCGCTGGCGGGGCGGTGTGGGAGCGGGCCGTGGGAGGCCGCCGGTAGCGCGGCTGGTACCCTGATGCGCGCGGTTCGTCCCGCCTCCTCCCCTCTCGCCCTTGGCTCGACCCCTCCCTTTGACGGTCCGATTCGCCCGCCCGGGCGAACTCCCCGCTCCCGACTTCTTGCAGGGCCGCGTGGCGGTGCTCGACCTCGCCTTCGACGGGCGCGCGCCGCGCCAGACCCTGCTCTGGATCCGCGACCTGGGGCCGCGGCTGGTCGCCTGGATCGACCATCACGAGCAGGAGGCCTGGAGCGAGGTCGACGAGGACCCGCGCTTCGTGCTGGTGCCGCGGGCCGAGGCGCCTGCCTGTCCGCCGCTCATCACGGCCGAGCGGGTCGCCGGCCTCGGCCCGGCCGACACCCTGCTCTGCCACGGCGATCTGGACGGCGTGCTGTCGGCCGCCAAGTGGATCCTGCTCCAGGAAGGCGCGCGCTGCCCGGATTGGCTCGACCCCGACAGCATCGCCGCCGATTCCCGGATCGGGGAGCTCAGCCCGCGAGGCCGGCGCCTCGATTCGGCCCTGCGCTCGGGGGCCCGCGGGCACCGGATCCGGCTGGCGGTGGTGCGCTCGGTGCTCGCCGAGGCCCGCGGCCAGGAAGAGAGCGAGCGGCTGCGATCCGAGCTCGACGCCGCCGTCGCCGAGCACGAACGCATCTTCCAGCGCACCCGCCGGCTGGCCGAAGGCGCGACCCCGCTCGAGGACCTGCCGGAAGACGCGGTCATGGTCGACCTCAGCCGGCAGAGCGGGGCGATCGACCTGACCGAGCTGCTGCTCACCCTGCAGCGGGAACACGATTGGGTGATCGTCCTGGCCCGCGGCCGCGGCGGCGTGCGCAAGGTGGTGGTCGGAACCGACCCGCAGCGCAGCGGGCTGGACCTGCGGCGCGAGTTCGGCGTCGAGGGTTATGCCCCCTTCCGGGTCCACGCTCCGGAGCACGCCCTGGTCGAGCGGCTGCCGGCGCGGGCCCTGCGCGCGGCGTTGGCGTAGGACCCGCTTCCCTGGGCGCAAAAATAATCGACGTCTGACCCCGAATTAGAGGTCTGACCCCGAATTACTCGGGGCAGCCTTGGTCGGTGAGCGCCAGGTTGAGGGCGTGGTAGAGGGCGGTGTTCGAGGCCAGGGTCAGCGGCAGCAGGTGGGCGCGGGTGTCGCGCAGGTAGGCCTCGCGGCGGTCGGCGGGCACGGCCTCGCCGAGGGTGCGGATGTTGTCCAGCCGGTCGGCGGTGCGCAGCAGCTGCGGGTCGCGACCCTCCCAGGCCAGGCTCTGGAAGTGGGCCACGTCCCGGGCGCTCTTGTCCTGCCCTTCTTGATAGGGCTCCAGGGTCAGCGAGCGGACCAGGTCGGAGACCTTGGAGCCGAACTCGCCGAGCAGGTCGTCGCAGCTCAGGTCGGTGTCCTCGACCGTGTCGTGGAGCAGCGCGGCACACAACATGTTGGGGTCGTGGACGCCACCGACCTCCAGCAGGAGGAGGGCGGTGCGCAAGGGATGGCCGACGAAGTCGGTCCCGTCCTTGCGCCGCTGACCGCCGTGCTTCTCGACGGCGAGTTCCGCGGCCTTGTGGACCGGCGGCCAGGTTCCGTCGCCGACCTTGTCGAGCAGCCGAGACTTCAGCTGCTCAGAATCGAGTTGGTACAGGTCTTCCATGCTCCTGAAGGTGGTGTCGTCTAGCTCTTGTTCTGCACCCGGGCGCTGCCGTCCTGGCGGCCTTCGATCAGGACGTGGCACAGGTCGAGGAACAACCCGACCTCGGCCACCCCGGGAATCTGGGACCATTCGGCGTGCAGCAGCTCGGGTTGGTCGATGCCGTCCTCGAACTTGCAGTCCAGAATGTAGTTCCCGTTATCGGTGAGGAAAGGGCTGCCGTCCTCGGTCGTGCGCAAGAAGGGCTGGCAGGGGCCGGCCGCCGCCACCGCCAAGCGGGTCGCGGCCAGCCCGAAGGGCAGCACCTCGACCGGCAGCAGGAAAGTGGTGCCGAGCTTCTCGACCCGCTTGCCCTCCCCCACCACGATCGCGACTTTTTGCGCCGCGCGGGCCACGATCTTCTCTCGCAGCAGGGCGCCGCCGCCGCCCTTGATCAGGCGGAATTCGGGGTCGACCTCATCGGCTCCGTCGATGACTAGGTCGAGCTCGGGGCACTGTTCGAGGTCGGTCAGTTCGATCCCCAGCTCGCGGGCCTTGTCAGCGGTCGCCTCGCTCGTCGGAACCCCTTTCACAGAAAGGTTTTCCCCGCGAATGCGGAGGGCGAGGGCGTCGAGGAAGAAGGCGACCGTGGACCCGGTGCCGAGTCCGAGGATCATGCCATCCTGCACCAGGGTGGCAGCATGGTTCCCTGCGGCCTGTTTCGAGGACATGGCGGTCTGCATCGCCCGATATCCTAACTTTTTCGGCATTTCCGCCCTAGTCCAAGGGAACCGGGTAGGCTATGAATTGAGAGCGCTCCTGAAACTCAGTCTCAAGAAGATGACCCGCCGAACCCTCGCCGACCTGACCCGCCACGAGCGGGCCACCGTGCTGTCCGTCACCGACGACGGGCCGGCGGCCGATCGGCTGCGTGAGCTGGGCCTCTGCCAAGGCACCGAGGTCGTCTTCGACCGCCAGGCGCCCTTCGGCGGCCCGATCATCTTCAAGCTTCGGGGCTACCGGCTCTGCCTGCGCCCGTCGGAAGCCCGGCGCATCGCCGTCCAATAGACGTGCCGCCCGCGGAGAGTCCTCAAGGGCGCCGGATCGCGCTTCTCGGGAGTCCGAACTCCGGCAAGACGACCCTGTTCAACGCCCTGACCGGGCTGCGGGCCAAGACCGGCAATTATCCCGGCGTGACCGTCGACCGGCGGCAGGGCTACGCCGCCACCCCCCACGGCAAGGTCGAGGTCATCGATCTCCCGGGCACCTACAGCCTGCAGGCGATCTCCGAGGACGAGGCGGTCTCGGTCCGGGTGCTGCGCGGCGAGATGCCCGGCGAGGACCCGGTCGACGGCATCGTCGTGGTGGCCGACGCCACCACCCTGCAGCGCTCGATGGCGCTGATCGCCGAGGCCCAGCAGTTCGGCCTGCCGGTGTGCCTGGCCTTGACCATGGTCGACGAGCTGAAGGCGCGCGGCGGCGAGATCGACCTGTTCGCGCTGCGGCGCGAGCTGGGGATCCCGGTGTTGGGAGTGGTCGGCCACAAGGGGGTCGGCGTCGCCGACCTGCGCGACCTGCTCGGCGCGCCGGAGCAATGGGAGCAGCCGGCCGCGCCGCCGCCGGCCGACACCCAGGAGCGCTTCCGTTGGGCCGACGCCTTGCTGGCCAAGGTCACCCGCGCCCACGCCCAGGACAGCCGCCTGACCCACCGGCTCGACGCGGTGCTGCTGCACCCGGTCGCCGGCGCGGTGGTCTTCCTCGCCTTCATCGCGCTGTTCTTCCAGTCGATCTTCAGCTGGGCAGCGCCGGCGATGGACCTGATGAGTGGGGCCGTCGACGGGCTCGCCGACTGGCTGCTGACCGTGATGCCGGAAGGCCTGCTCGCCTCGCTGCTCGCCGACGGCGTGGTGCGCGGGGTCGGCGCGGTGGTGGTCTTCCTGCCGCAGATCGCGCTGCTGTTCGCGCTGATCTTCTTCTTCGAGGCCTGCGGCTACATGGCGCGCGCGGCCTTCTTGATGGATCGGCTGATGGGATGGGTCGGCCTCGAGGGTCGCTGCTTCATCGCCCTGCTCTCGAGTTATGCCTGCGCGGTGCCGGGCATCCTGGCGACGCGCACGATCCCCTCGCCGCGCGACCGGCTGGCGACGATCCTGGTCGCGCCGCTCGCGACCTGCTCGGCGCGGTTGCCGGTTTACGCGGTGTTGATCGCCGCCTTCGTGCCGGCGACGCCGGTGTTGGGGCCGCTCAACCTGCAGGGCCTGACCCTGCTCGGGCTGTACTTCCTGGGCGCCTTCTCGGCGCTGCTGTTCGCGGCGATCTTCAAGCGCGGCGTGCTGCGCGGGGCATCGCTGCCCTTCTACCTCGAGCTGCCGCCGTACCGCTTCCCCTCGCTGACGACGGTGGTGGTGCAGGTCTGGCAGCGGCTTTGGATGTTCCTGAAGCGCGCCGGCACCATGATCCTGGCGGCTTCGATCGTGCTGTGGTTCCTGCTCCAGTTCCCGCGGGTCGAGGCGCAGCCGGGCCAGAGCGAACAGGAGCTCAATCAACAGCAGATCGAGCAGAGCTACGCCGCCGACATCGGCCGCGCGCTGGAACCGGCGCTGGCGCCGATGGACTGGGACTGGCGCGTCGGCATCGGCTTGGTCGGTTCGGTGGCCGCGCGCGAGGTGATCGTGTCGACCATGGCGCAGGTCTACGCCTACGAAGGCGACGAGGAAGACACCGAGGGCCTCGCCGCGCTGCTGCGCCGCCCCGACCCCGTGACCGGCGAACCCCCGCTCACCCTGCCCAGCGCCCTCGCCCTGCTGGTGTTCTTCGTCTACGCCCTGCAGTGCATCAGCACCATCGCCGTGATTCGCCGCGAAGCCGGCGGCTGGCGCTACGCGCTCTTCACCCTCGCCTACCAGACCGGCTTCGCCTGGCTCGCCGCCCTCGCCACCTACTGGGTCGCCAGCTAATTCGGGGTCAGACGTCTATTGTTTTAGCCGGCACGCAGTGCGTGGCGCGTGGCTCCGACTCGATGAGGTGGAGGTGGCCGCCGGGCGCAGGAGGGCGCAGGAAGGCGGATTGGGGATCGAGGGCGGTCCCGCGCACACAGGCCCATTCGAGGGAGCGACCTCCCGACTGCCGGCCCCGTCGCTGGTGCCCGCCGCGGTTCCCTGCCGC
>CAZXTO010000007.1:0-4128 GCA_964643675.1 uncultured Planctomycetales bacterium | reverse complement strand
CGCTGGTGCCCGCCGCGGTTCCCTGCCGCGGGTGCTCGCCGCGGTTCCTTGCCGCGGCAAACAATGAATGTCTGACCCCTAAATATCGAGGTTGCTGACCTCGAGGGCGTTCTCTTCGATGTAGCGGCGGCGGGGTTCGGTCTCGTCACCCATCAGCATGCTGAAGATGCGGTCGGCCTCGAAGGCGTCCTCGAGGATGATGCGCTTCAGGCTGCGCTTCTCGGGGTCCATGGTGGACTCCCACAGCTGCTCGGGGTTCATCTCGCCGAGGCCCTTGTAGCGCTGCACCTCGGTCTGCTTCTGGCCGAGCTCGCGCAGCGCGTGCAGCAGCTCGAGCGGCGAGGCGGCCTCGAAGCTGTCCTTGCCGTGCTCGGCGCGGAAACCGCCGGTCCAATCCGCCGGGGAGACCGGGATACCCGCCTCGGCCGCGGCCGCCAGCGCGGCTTGCACGTCCTCCCGCTCGTGGAAGGCGAAGGCGAGGTAGTCGGCCTCGTCGCGCGGCACCGCGGCGTCGGGACCTTCCCACACCTTGGCCTCGGGGTGCAGGGCGAGGAAGGCGTCGCGGTCGGCGTCGTTCCAGAACCACCACAGCTCGCCGTCCTCGGCGCGTTGCACGAGGTGCAAGGGCAACCCATCGGCCGTCGCCGCGCCGAGGAACTCGTTCGCGCCGACGCCCTTGCGCCCGCCGCGGAAGCCGGCCATGGCCCGCTCCAGCTGCTCCAAGGCGCGCGCGGCCTTCTTCAGCTCGGCGCCCTCCAGCTCGCGACGGTCAGCGATGGCAGGAAGCGAGACCACGGCACCGTCCAAGCCGACGTCGAGCAGCGAGTGGCGCATCTCCTCGTCGTCCTGGATGTAGCGGCCGTTCTTCGCCCCCTTCTTCTTCAGCAGGTAGAGCGGCGGCTGCGCCACGTAGACCCGACCGGCCTCGACCAGCTCCTTCATCTGCCGGAACAGGAAGGTCAGGATCAGGGTGCGGATGTGCGAGCCATCCACGTCCGCGTCGGTCATGATGATGATCTTGCCGTAGCGCGACTTCTCGGGGTCGAACTCATCCCCCACCCCGGCGCCGATCGCCTGGATCATCGTCTGCAGCTCCTGGTTGGCGAAGACCCGGTTGGCGCTGTTCTTCTCGACGTTGATGATCTTGCCCTTCAGCGGCAGGATCGCCTGGAAGCGCCGGTCGCGGCCGGTCTTGGCCGACCCGCCCGCCGAGTCACCCTCGACGATGTACAGCTCGGTCTCGTCGCGGTTGCGCGACTGGCAGTCGGCCAGCTTGCCCGGCAGCGAACCGCTCGACAGCGCGCCCTTGCGCCGCACCAGGTCGCGTTGCTTGCGCGCCGCCTCGCGGGCGTCGCGCGCCAGCAGCGCCTTGCGCAGGATCGACCGCGCCGCCTCCGGGTGGTTGTCGAGGAAGTCACCCAGGCACTCGTTGACCACGCCCTCGACGATCGAGCTGGCCTCGCGCGAGCCGAGCTTGCCCTTGGTCTGGCCCTCGAACTGCGGGTCGGGGATCTTGATCGAGATCACCGCGTAGAGGCCGGCCTTGTAGTCGTCGCCGGCCGGCGCCTCGCCCTTCTTCAACAGGTCGGACTGCTTCAGCCAGGCGTTCAGCGTCCGAGTCAGACCGGCGCGGAAACCCGACAGGTGGGTGCCGCCGTCGGCGGTGCGGATGTTGTTGGCGAAGGAGAACACCCCCTCGTGCCAGTCGTTGGTGTAACGCAGGGCGATCTCGACGCCGTAGTCCTTGCCCTCCCAGTCGACGTGGCGCTCGAAACGCACCACCTCGGTGATCGCCTCCTTGCCCTCGGTCAGGTCCTGGATGTAGGCCACCAGGCCCTCGGGGTAATGGAACACCTCGGACTTGCCGGTGCGCGCGTCCTAGAGCTCGATGCGCAGCCCGGTGCTGCCCATCAGGTAGGCCATCTCGCGCAGCCGGTTGCGCACCACGTCCCAGTCGAAGCCGTCGTGCTGGAAGACCTCGCGGTCGGGCCGGAAGCTGACCCGGGTGCCCTTGCGCTCGGTCGAGCCGGTGATCTTCAGCTCGGACTTGGTCGTGCCGCGCGAGAAGGCGATGTGGTTGACCTTGCCCTCCTTGAAGACCTCGACCTCGGTCCACTCCGACAGCGCGTTCACCACCGAGATGCCGACGCCGTGCAGGCCGCCCGAGACCGCGTAGGCCTTGCCGTCGAACTTGCCGCCCGCGTGCAGCTTGGTCATCACCAGCTCGACGGCGGGCACGCCCTCGACCGGGTGGATGTCGACCGGGATGCCGCGGCCGTTGTCGGTCACGGTGGCGGAGCCGTCGTCGTTGAGCGTGATGTGGACCGTGTCGCAGTGACCGGCCAGCGCCTCGTCCACCGAGTTGTCGACGATCTCCCACAGCAGGTGATGGAAGCCGGCGAAGTCGGTGTCGCCGATGTACATCGCCGGGCGCTTCCGCACCCCTTCCAGATCCTTCAGGTACTGGATCGACTGCGAATCGTAATTCTGCTCTTGCTTGTCGGTCATGGCGGGTAGCGCTCAGGCGCGTCGGAACTCGACCTTCTGCACCAGCAGGTGCGGGCCGTCGCCGCCCGTGAGTTCGCGGTTGATCAGCTGCAGGAACTCGCTGGCGCGGAAGCAGCGCAGCTCCTCCAGCAACGGCGCCGAAGCCACCGCGACGATCAGCCGGCCGGCGCGGAAGGAGACCGGCCGCGCGCGCTTGGCGATCGACTCGGGAACGATGCGCTCCCAGGCCTCGAACACCGCCCGGTGCTCGGCGCGGCGGCCCAGGCCTCGCTTCTGCATCACGAGGCCGAGCACTTCCCGGATCAGGGTCGGCTGGCTGCGGCGGACGGCGGGCACGGAGCGGATCAGGAGAAGGTCGACAGCGGCATGACCACGTACTCGTAGTCCTCGCCGAGGATCAGCTTGGCGGGCCGGGTCGGCTCCTCCATCAGCAGCTCGACCTGCTCGGAGTGCGCGGCCTTGAGGCCGTCGAGCAGGTAGGCCGGGTTGAAGGCGGCGGTGAGCCCGCCGCCGGCGTAGTCGACCTCGATGTTCGAGGCTGCGCGGCCGCGCCCCTCGTGCTCGGCCGAGATCTCCATCGCGTCGGGGCTGACCGCGACCCGCACCACCGCGGCGGCGTCCTGGGTCAGGTGGCTGGCCAGCTTGAGTTTGCGCGACAGCGACTCGCGGTGCACGCGCACGACGTGCTTGCCGTCCTGCGGGATCACGTTGCCGTAGTTCGGGTACTCGCCCTCGAGCACGCGGCCGAAGGACTCGAGCTTGCCGATGCGGAAGCCGACCCGGTTGCCGAGGAAGAAGACCTCGATCAGGTCGGTCTGCTCGTCCTGGCCGAAGCGCACGATCTGGTCGAGCATCTTCGGCAGCAGCACCGAGCGCTGCTTGCCGTCGCCCTGCACCGCGGCGCGGCGGATCACCGCCAGGCGGCGGCCGTCGGTGCCGACCATGGTCATGTCGCCGTCCTGGACCTCGAACAGCACGCCCTCGGTGGCGAAGCGCGAGTCGTGCACGCGCGAAGTGGCGAAGCGGGTGCTGCTGACCATCTGCATGAAGATGTCCTTCTCGATGGTCACGTTCGGGTCGCCCTCGATCGAAGGCACCGGCGGGAAGCCCTCCGGCTCGAGCGAACCCGAGCCGCTGCTCTCCATGGTCACCAGGTTGCAGCGGTCCTCGCCGCCGACGATCTCGAACTGCCCGGTGTCGGACAGCGAGACGTTGACGGTCTCGGCCTCGATGTCCTTGAACACGTCGACCAGCTCGCGCCCCGGCACCAGGGCCCAGCCCGGCTCGTCGATCTGGACGTCGTCCAGCCGGTAGCGCACGGCGATGTCCAGGTCGCTGGCGATGACGATGAGCTGTTCGTTGCTGGCCTCGACCAGGACGCCGCCGAGTACAGGTCGGCTGGGCTTCCGGTCGATAGCCATTTCGACGCGCTGGAGGGCGTCGCGGAAGGCGGTTCGGTCGATCAGGAACTTCATCGGGCGGTGCGGTTCTTCTGTAAGGATGAAAGAAGAATTGCCGCCTTAACAGTATAGGCGGCCGCAGGGTGTGGAGAAAGCATGTCCTGAGATCGCAAGCTCTTGATTAGAAAGATCTTGAGACCGCGAACCGGGCTCTCGGGGG
>CAZXTO010000006.1:0-27112 GCA_964643675.1 uncultured Planctomycetales bacterium | reverse complement strand
GGGCCAGGGCGGTGGCCTCGGGGACCAGCAGGAAGGGGCTGGCCCAGCCGGTTCCGTCGAGGCCGTAGTGCTCGAGCAGGCGCCGGGCCTCGCCCGAGGTGCCGAGTCCGCCCTGGGCGGTGATCGGGATCCGGCGCCCGCGGGCGGCGGCCGGGAGCTCGCGGCCCAGCTTGGCGTAGTAGCGGGCGATCGGCTCCTCGAAGTTGCTCGAGAACAGCTCGCCGCTGGCGAGGAAGTCCTCGATCACCGGGCCGAGCAGGCTGCCGTCGCTGGCGAAGGCGTGGCCGCCGCAATTGAGCCCGGATTCGAGCCGGAATTCGGCGATCTCGAGCCCCTTCTTGGCCAGGAAACGGCCCTGCACCAGCGCCGAACGCAGGTTGCTGACCTTCAGGGTGATGCCCTTCTTGGCCTCGCCGCGCTCGTCCCGGTAGTAGTCCGGGTATTCGGTCAGGGTGCCGAACAGCGAAGGGTTGATGCCGGCCGAGAAGACGATGTTCCCGCGCAACTTCGAGCGGGAGTAGCCGCGCAGGATCTGCCGCGCCAGCCGCAGGTCGGGCGGGAGCGGCTGGCCCTCGGCGTCGAAGCCGTCCGGGTCGGCCTTGGTCAGCATGTTGACGTCGATCCGGCCCGGCCGGATGCCCTCGGTGAGCTGGGTGCCGAGGGCGTCGCGCGAGCTGCCCGGCTCCATGTCGAGGAAGCGCAGGTAGTCCTGCTTGACCGGCGAGCTGTCCGGCAGCAGGCGGAAGTAGCGCGTCTTGTCGCTGCCGGGCTCGAAGGCCTCGGTCTTGATCTCGGCGACCCGGGCCTCGACCAGGTCGTGGACCAGGTTCAAGTAGCTCTCGAAGCGTCGGGCGGGCGCCTCGGGGTCGCGGTTCGGGATCGCCTCGTAGACGATGCCGTGCTCCTGGCAGTAGTGCTTGCGCACCGACTCGGCCAGCACGTGGTCCTGCAAGGGGATCACGGTGGCGATGCCGAACACGCCGACCCGGATGGCCGGGTCGACCGC
Organism: uncultured Planctomycetales bacterium; assembly: GCA_964643675.1. GTDB lineage: Bacteria > Planctomycetota > UBA1135 > UBA1135 > UBA1135 > J029. Next base: position 26,106 of record CAZXTO010000006.1, on the reverse strand, counting down.
CCATGATATCCATGCAAGATGGTGTGGAATCCGGGTAACTCCAGGGATTCCCCTTCCTAGCCGGAGCATGCGCCAGCGCCCCCCGGACCCGGAGGATCGGCTGGAGATGACGCCGATGATCGACGTCACCTTCCTGCTGCTCATTTTCTTCATCGTCACCCTGAATTTCCGCACCCTGGAGGGCCGACTGGACGCCACCATGCCCAAGGTGCAGGGGGTGAATGAGGACTTCGTCGAGCCGATCGAGAAGCTCGACATCGTGCTGCGGGTGCTGCAGGAGGGGGTCCTGGTGCCGGATCCGGAGGCGGAGCACCTGAAGCTCTATTCCGGGCGCCGGGTGGGCTACTCGGCCGGGGCCCAGCGATTCACCAGCCTGGACGGGCTGGCGGCCTTCCTGGCCGAGCTGCCGAAGGACACCCCGGTCACGATCGACGCCCGTCAGGCGATCGTCTACGGCGACGTGGCGCCGGTGCTCGACCAGGTGATCGCGGCCGGCTTCGAGTCGATCGCCTTCGCCGCCTCGCACGAGGACTCCTAGCGGGAGCCAGGGCCGCTGCCGCCTGCCGCCCGCCGCCCCAGGGGCTCTGCTAATCTCTCGCCGCTCGCGCGGCAGCGGCCCCGGCTCGGGCGCCGGCGGCGCGGGCGGTGAGGTCCCCTGATGCCCCTGGAACTGGCTGCCAATCCCAACGTCGTCGAGATGGAGTACGCGGTGCGCGGGCCGATCCCGCAGCGCGCCGCCGAGCTGAAGAAGCAGGGGCGGACCATCATCCCCTGCAACATCGGCAACCCCCAGGCGCTGGGGCAGCGGCCGGTCAGCTTCTACCGCCAGGTGATGGCCTTGATGGAGGACCCGGCGCGGCTGCCGGCCGAGCGGGCGCGGCTGGAGGCGGGGGAGGGCGGCGCTTACTGCGGCTACGTCATCGACCGCGCCGAGCAGACCCTGACGGCGATCGAGACCGGCCTGGGCGCCTACACCGAGAGCGCCGGCCCGGCCTTCGTGCGCGAGGCGGTGGCGCGCTTCATCGACCGCCGCGACGGCGGTGAGGAGGACGGCCGCGGCGCGGATTTCGTGCCGGCCGACCCCGAGATGGTCTTCATCACCGACGGTGCCAGCGAGGCGGTCAAGCGGGTTCTGGAGATCCTGATCGGCGGCGCCAGCGACGGCATCATGATCCCGATCCCGCAGTATCCTCTGTACTCGGCGGTGATCCGCAAGTGCGGCGGGGCGCAGGTCGACTACTACCCGGACGAGGACGCCGGGTGGACCTTGGAGCGGGCCGAGCTGGAGCGCTCCCTGGAGGAGGCGCGCGGCCGCGGCATCACGGTCAAGGCGATCGTGGTGATCAACCCCGGCAACCCCACCGGCGCGGTGCTGCCCGAGGCCAGCGTGCGCGAGGTGATCGACTTCGCCGAGGCGCACGGGCTGGTGGTGATCGCCGACGAGGTCTACCAGGACAACACCTACGGCGCCGACTTCGTGTCCTTCGCCCGGGTGCTCGGCAGGCGCGAGGTGCCGCTCTGCAGCCTGCATAGCGTCTCGAAGGGTTACTACGGCGAGTGCGGCCGGCGCGGCGGCTACCTCGAGGTGCGCAACCCGCCGCAACTGGCGGGGGAGGCGCAGACCTTCGGCGACCTCCTGGTGAAGCAGGCCTCGGTCGGCCTGTGCTCGAACACCGCCGGCCAGGTCATGGTCGGGCTGATGGTCAGCCCGCCCGAAGAGGGCAGCGAGCCGCACGCGCAGTTCGCGCAGGAGCGCGACGCGATCCTGGCCGACCTGGAGTTCAAGGCGCGGCGGATCAAGCAGGCCTTCACCGAGATGAAGGGCGTGGACTGCCCCGGCGAGATCGGCGCCATGTACCTGTTCCCGCGCCTCGGCGAGCTACCGGCCGGCAAGACCGACTTCGACTACTGCATGCACCTGCTCGAGGAGACCGGCCTCTGCACCGTCAACGGCAGCGGCTTCGGCCAAAGCCCCGGCACCCACCACCTCCGCATCGCCTTCCTCCCCAGCCGGGAGCTGTTGGAACAGGTATTGCCCCGGTGGATCGAGGTGCACAACCGCTATTCGGGGTCAGACGTCGATTAATTCCGGCCGAGAGATTCTGGCCCGCCCTTACGCCCGGCCTTCCTCTCCGCCCCATGCGAAGAGGGGCGCCAGCGCTCCTCTCCGGGGATGTCGGGAGCGCCAGACAAGTCGCCAACCTCGTCCGGGTCGCCGGTGCGATCTCCCGGTTCGACGCTCACCCTCCACTCCGCCGCCCCGCTCTACCGGAATCCTGCCGCAAGGCTAGAATTCCGCCCCTCTCATTTCATCTTCCCGGATCGGCTGTCCCCGAAGCCACCACTGAAGTGCGTCCCTGGAGCCACCGCGCTCCCTCCCTCAACGGACCCTGAAGATGAGAATCCTGACGACTTTGCTTTTGGCCTTGGGCGTCGCCTCCGGCGCCTGGGCGCAGCAGGTGGCGGATCCCGACACCGCCTACCCGGTCCCGTCGACCCACTGGCAGCCCCAGCAGCCGGGTGTGGATCCGACCCTCGACCCCGATCTCAGCGCCCGGGCGAACCCCTTCGCCTACGGCGGCAGCGCTCGCGCCACCAATGAGTGCGACGACTTCAACCGGGCCAACGGCCCGATGGGCGGCAACTGGACCGACCAGGTAGGGGTCCAGATGATCGCCAGCAACATGGGGCAAGGCCTGTCCGGCCAGGGCAACGCCTACATGCTCCACAACACCGCCTCGGACTTCTACGCCAACGCGGTGGTGAGCTTCGACCTGATCGGGGCCACCGGCCTCAATTACGTCGCCATCATCACCGGCACCAACGGCCCCGACCAGCTCTACACCAAGGTGCAGAGCAACGCCGGCGGCATGTTCGATTACATCGGCTTCTACACCGGCTTCAACGGGCCGTCCTACGGCACCGGCTTCACCGCCATCACGCCGATCACCGGCGGCCGGATCACGATGTACGTGACCAACGCCGGCGACACGATGAACGTCGACATCGACGAGAACTACGACGGGATCGTCGATTACACCTACTCCTCGAGCGGCATCCTCGGCATGGGGCTGTCGCTGGGCTCGGGCGCCGGCATCGGCACCTACGGCACCGGCACCTACGACAACTGGGACTTCAACGGCGGCTGCGGCTCGGGCGTCAACGAGCTCCCGGGCATGACGGTGCCGCACTCCTTCATCGACTTCGACCTGGTGGGCCCGGCCGGCCCGACCACGGTCGCGGCGATCAACGCCGCCGGCACCAACGGCGGCGCCACCATCGGCAACATCATCCTGACGCCCACCGCCGTGATCCAGGGCGTCTACAACACCAACCCCAACGGCCGGGCGCTGGCCATGCTCGGCGGCGGCCTGGTCCTGGTGGATCCGCCTGCCGGCGTCTTCGACGCCTTCAACGCGCGCATCGACCTGATGCAGCCCTCGACCGAGATCGGCGTCGGCATCGGCGACTGGCTCGGCTCGATGGCCTTCGACTTCTACCTCGGCGGAGCCCTGGTGGCATCCCACGTCTCCAGCCCGTACTCGAGCACCGCGCCGGTGCTGTTCTTCCAGTTCCCGGGCGGCTTCGACCGGGTCGACATCTACGAGCCGATGGGAGTCGGCAACTGGGTGATCCCCGAGCTGTACGTCGAGAAGCAACTCCCGATCCTGACCGTGACCAACCTGGTCGCGGGGCAGAACGCCCACGTGCAGGTGAGCAACGCCACGCCCTTCGGGCTGGTGCGGTCCGGCTACTCGCTGCTGGGTGGCGGCCCGACCATGACCGCCTACGGTCCGCTGTTCCTGACCCCGCCGTACACCGAACTGCCGGCGGTCTGGGCCGACGCCTTCGGCACCTCGAACTACTTCGGCAACGTCCCGGCGGGCACCACCGGCATCACCGTGTGGATGCACGCCATGGACATGGGCTCCCTGACCTTCACCAACCCGTACATGGGGGTGATCGGCTAGGCGCCCGCGCGCTCCGGAAGACGGGGCCGCGTCTCGGCCCTGCCCTCGACCATGGGGCCGCCGGCGATCGCCGGCGGCCCTTGGTCTAGACTCGGGGGGCCCGTTCTCTGCCAGCCATGCAGCCGACACCCCACCCCCTCCTCCTTCGTGACCGCGCCTCGAGAGCCGGCGCCGGCCTTCTCGCCCTGGCGCTGCTCGCCGCTCCCGCCGCCGCCCAACGCGGCACCCAGGTCAACGTCGACCCGGTCACTGGCCTCGACGTCCTGGGCGACGCCGGCAACGAACCCAGCCTCGCGGTGAGCCCGGTGGCGCCGGACCAGATCGTGGTCGGCTGGCGCTCCTTCCCGGTGGCCAGCTCGGACTCGCGCTGGGCCGGCTACGCCTGGTCGAGCGACGGCGGGCAGAGCTTCCAGAGCGGCGGCGTGCTGCCGCCGCCCCCCGGCCTGCCGCCCTCCGCCGAGCAGACCGACCCGGTGCTGGCGGTCGACTCGCTGGGCGTCTTCCACTACTGGAGCGAGGTCTTCCGCCCCAGCTTCTCGACCCACCTCTACCGCAGCTTCGACGGCGGCATGAGCTGGCCGGCGGTGACGCCGGTCGAGGCGGTGGTCACCAGCGGCGACAAGGGCTGGGTGGTGGTCGACACCACCGGCGGCCCCGGCGACGGCCACCTCTACGGCGGCTGGAACAACTTCAGCCTCGGCGGCCAGTGCTTCGTCCGCTCCACCGACGGCGGCGCCAGCTTCAGCCCGCCGCAGCGCATCGCCGACCAGAGCGGCACCCAGTGGATGATGCACTTCGCGGTCGGTCCCTCCGGCGAAGTCTACGCCGCCTGGCGCAACTACCTCTATGACTCGATCTACCTAACCAAGTCGAGCAACGCCTGGAACGCCGCCCTCACCCCCAGCTTCGACGCCCTCGGCCCCGGCGGCCACGACGGCATCGACGTGGTGGTCGACGACTCCAACGACCCCGGCTTCCTGGCCATCAATCCCAGCGGCTTCCACCAGCTGTACCTGGCCGTCGACCACAGCGGCGGCCCGCGCCACGGCTGGGTCTACTGCCTGTGGGCCGACAGCCGCCACGACGTTTGCGACATCATGCTGGCGCGCAGCAAGGATGGCGGCTTCACCTGGGAGACCGGCTTCCGGGTCAACGACGACCCGCTCGGCAACGGCGCCGAGCAGTGGATGCCGACCATGTCGGTGGCCCCGAACGGCCGCATCGACGCGCTCTGGTACGACACCCGCGACGACCTGGCCGACCCCTTCCCCGAGTCGCAACTCTACCACGCCTGGTCCGGCGACGGCGGCGCCACCTGGTCGGTCAATCGGCGCTGCTCCGACCCCTTCGACACCACCCTGGGCTGGCCGGTGCAGCAGAAGATCGGCGACTACATCCAGAGCGTCTCGCGCGACGCCGACGTCAGCGTCGCCTACGCCGCCACCTTCAACGGCGGACAGGACGTGTGGTTCCGCAAGCTGCGCCCGACCACCCTCAGCATCCGCAACCTGGTCGCCGGCGGGATCGCCGACGTCTCGGTCACCGGCTGCCGGCCGCTCGAGCCGGTGTGGTTGGCCGCGAGCACGACCGGTCCGGGCGCCACGCCCGTGCCCCAGCTGGGCGTGACCGTGCAGCTCGCCAACCCCTTCGAGGCCGCCGGCCACCAGGTCGCTGACGCCCAGGGCGACGCGCAGTGGGCGGTCCCCGTCGCCGGCGGCGCCTCCGGCCGCCGGGTCTGGGTGCAGGCCCTGATGCGGGAAGGCGGCAGCCAGCGGCTGGAGGCGGTGGTGCAGGAGGTCTCGCCGCCTGGGCCTGCTCGCGAGCGCCTTCCGGGGTTATGATCCAGGTGGGGAAGAAGCAGGAGATCCAGCCCTCGCTGCTCTGATCCTGCCGAACCGGAAGATCGGCTTCTCCAGCGAACCCTTGGCTCCCGAACGAGGCATCCGGCGGGTCCTGCTGCTCGCCACGATCCTGGCCGTCACGGCCCTGGTGGTCTCCGGTACCACCATCGCGGTGCTCTACCGCACGGGCTTCGCCCAGGTCCGGGAGCGCTTGACCGAACACGCGCACGGGCTCGCCCTGGTGTTCGAGGCCGTCTCCCGCTTCGACGCCGAGTTCATCGCCGAAGACCACCCGGGGGGCGCCAAGCAGGCCACGCTGGACCAGATCCGGGAGGCGCACCGCATGCTCGAGCGGGGGCCGGACACCTCGCAGCTGGTGATCGGTGAGCGGGTCGGGGAGGAGATCGTGTTCCTGCTCGCCTACGGCCACGAGGTCCCGGCGCCGGTCGCCTTCGACGGGGAGCTGGCGGCGCCGATGCGGGCCGCCCTGAGCGGCGGCTCGGGCTCCATGGTCGGTCTGGACTTCCGCGGCGAGCGGGTCCTCGCCGCCTACGAGCCGGTCCCCGGGCTGGGGGTGGGGGTGGTGACCAAGATCTCCCTGGCCGAGATCCGCGCGCCCTTCCTGTTCGCCTCCGGCCTGGCGGTCGCCATCACGATCGGTCTGGCGATCCTCGGGGTGTTCTCCTTCTTCCGGCTGAGCAATCCCCTGCTCCGCCGCATCGAGGAGAGCGAGAGTCTTTACGCCACCCTGTTCGGCGAGTCGAAGGACGCCCACCTCCTGACCGTCGGCGGTCGCGTGGCCGAGTGCAACGAGGGCAGCTGCGAGCTGCTGGGCCTGACGCGGGCCTCCCTCCTCGGGCGCCGCCTGGTCGAGCTCTCCCCGCCGCGGCAAGCCGGTGGCGAGGACTCGAAGGAGCGCCTGCGCCAGGTGACGGCCGAGGCCCGCCGCGGCCAGACCGGGGTCTTCTCCTGGCTGTTCCAGCGCGCGGACGGGAGCGCGGTCGAGACCGAGGTCTCCCTGGTCGAGGTCCAGGTCGGCGGCGAAGCCGGCTACCTCGCCACCGCGCGGGACGTGACCGAGCGCAACCGCCAACTCGAGGAGATCCGCTTGCTGGCGACGGCGGTGGAGCAGGCCACGGAGGGGATCTGCGTCACCGACCCGGAGGGGGTGTTGCAGTACGTCAACCCGTGCTTCATCGCGGACTGCGGCTATTCCCGTGAGGAGCTCCTGGGGAGGAAGCCGAGCCTGCTGAAGAGCGGCCTCCACGAGGACGAGTTCTACCAGGAGCTGTGGCGCGTCATCCTCGGCGGCGAGTCGTGGACCGGCGTGCTGATCAACCGGCGCAAGAACGGCGAGCTGTTCCGGGAGGAGACCGTGATCTCGCCGATCAAGGGGGAGCGGGGCGAGATCACCAACTTCATCGCCGTGAAGCGGGACATCACCCGCGAGGTGGCCCTGGAGGAGGAGCTGCGGCATGCCCAGCGGCTCGACGCCATCGGCCGGCTGGCCGGGGGCATCGCCCACGACTTCAACAACCAGCTGACCGCGATCCTCGGCTTCGCCGAGATCGCCGAGGCTCGTGTGCAGGCCGATCCGGCGGCGGCCGACGCCCTCGAGCAGGTGGTCCGGGCCGGCGAGAAGGCGAGCGCGCTGACCCGGCAGCTGCTGGCCTTCGGGCGTCGCCAGGTGCTCGAGCCCAAGGTGATCGATCCGAATCAGATCATCACCCAGAGCCGGGAGATGCTCACCCGCCTGATCGGGGAGGACGTGGACCTGGTCTACCACCTGGCCGAGGACTGCGGTTGGGTCAAGGTCGATCCGGGGCAGCTCGAACAAGTCGTGGTCAACCTGGCGGTGAACGGCCGCGACGCCATGCCCAGGGGCGGCGCCCTGACCATCGAGACCGCCCGCGTCGACTTCGACCGGTCCTACCTCGAGCGCCACCCGAGCGCGAGCCCCGGTCCGCACGTCATGATCGCGGTCAGCGACGCCGGCGAAGGCATGGACCCGGAGACCCTGGACAAGGTGTTCGACCCCTTCTTCACCACCAAGGCGGTCGGCCGCGGCACCGGCCTGGGGCTGTCCACCGTGCACGGGATCGTGACCCAGAGCGGGGGCTACATCTGGGTCTATTCGGAGCCGGGGGAGGGCACCACCTTCAAGATCTACCTGCCCCGCGCGGGGGCGGGTGAAGAGCTGGACCTCCTGGAGCGGCCCGAGTTCGACGGCCCGGACTGCAGCGGGAACGAGCGGATCCTGGTGGTCGAGGACGCCGGCCCGGTGCGCGAGATGGTCGAGAAGACCCTGGTGCCGCTCGGCTACCAGGTGCTGCTGGCCGCGGACGGCGGGGAGGCCATCGAGCTCATCGCCTCCCTCGAGCGGTCGGTGGACCTCCTGCTGACCGACGTGGTCATGCCGCGGGCCAGCGGCGTCGAGGTGGCGGAGGCGCTGCTCGCGCGCTGGGCCGGGACGCCGGTGATCTTCATGTCGGGCTACACCGAGAACTCGATCGTCCACCACGGGGTCCTGGACGCCGGACGGACCTACCTGCCGAAGCCGGTGACGCCGAGCCTCCTGGCCCGGAAGATCCGCGAGGTCCTGGACCAGGGGCGGGCTTGAGCTAGTCGGCCGCGGCCTCGCCGCCGCCCTCCTCGCTCGCGCCCTCGTTGGGGTCCCCCGCGTCGCCGGCCTGCGTGACCTCGGGCAGCTCCCCGCGGCCCAGCGTCCGCAGCAGGAATTCCTCGTACTTGCGCGCCCGCCCCAGCCGCTTGACGTGGCCGCCGAGGCCGTGGCCGCCGGTGGGGTCGAGGAAGAGCTCGACCAGCGCCTCCTTGCCGGCCTCGAGCAGCTCGGCGTAGACGCGCACGGTGTCCTGGTAGAGCACGTTGGAGTCCTCCATGCCGTGCACCAGCAGCAGCTTGCCCTCGAGCTTCTTGGCCAGCGGCAGCAGCGAGTACTGCTTCAGGTCGGTCTCGCCCTCGCGGCTCGGTCCGATGGTGCCGGTCGAGTACCAGGAGTTGTAGTTCTCCCACTCGGTCGGGCCGGCGCCGGCGATGCCGACCTGGAAGACGTCGGGCTCGGTGTAGAGGCACATCTGGGTCTGGAAGCCGCCGAAGCTCCAGCCGTGGATGCCGACCCGCTCCGGGTCGACGCCGTAGTGCGCGATCAGGTGCTTGACGCCGTCGGTCAGGTCCTCGACCTGCGGCTTGCCGACCTGCTCGAAGTTGGCCTTCTCGAAGGCGGCGCCGTAGCCGGACATGCCGCGCGGGTCGATGGTGCAGGTGAGGTAGCCGTGCTTCTTGGCCATGTAGTGGGCGAAGAAGTAGCTGTCCGAGCTGAAGCCGCCCTGGACCACCTGCTTGCGGGTGCCGAGCGGGCCGCCGTAGACGTAGATCAAGAGCGGCCGCTGGTCTTCCTGGGTCCAGCCGTCGGGCTTGAACAGGTGACCGTGGATGGTCTGGCCGTGGCGGTTCTGGTACTGGAAGAACTCCGGCGCGGCCTGGGTGAAGTGCTCGGCCTTCTCCGGGTGCGAGTCGGTCAACGCCGCCTGCTCCTGCTTCGCCACGTCCACGTGCACCAGCTCGCGCAGCGATCCGTAGGCGGAGAAGGAGGCCAGCAGTTGGCCGCCGTCCGGGCTGACCGCGGCGCTCGCGTAGCTGCCGACCGCCGGCGTCAGCCGCGTCAGGGCGCCGTCGGCGAAGTCGAGCCGGTAGACGTCGAGCCGTGACGGATCCTCCTTGGTCGCCTCGACGAACATGAAGTCGCGGTGCTCGGGCAGGTCGAGCGGGTAGACCTCGAAGTGGCCGCGGGTGAGCTGCTCCAGGCTCTCGTAGACCGGGTCGAGCACGTGCAGGTGGCGGAAGCCGGACTGCTCGGTCAGGAAGACCAGGCGGCGGCCGTCCTTCAGGTACTCGGGGTCGATCATGCCCGGGGTGTTCGGGCCGCCGTTGTGGAGGAAGCGGTACGCGACCTTGGCCGGCAGGTCGATCGGCTCGTCCGGGTCGGGCTCCTCCTTCTTGGGCGACTTCTCGCCGCCGCCCTCCTTGCCGCCGTCCTTGGCGCCCTTCTTGCCTCGGACCTTGTTGGTGGACTCGCCCTCTCCGGAGTCCTCGTCCGCGACCGGCGCGGGCTCTTCCTCCTCCGGGAACTCCGCCACCAGGATGTTGACGTGGCCCGAGCTCTGCTCGAAGACCGAGAACGCCGCCCGCTCGGAGTCGGGCGACCAGTTCGGCACCCGCAGCTGGTCGCGCGGGCCCGAGCGCTGGTGCGAATAGACCTTCACCAGCTGGCCGTTCTCCTGGTCGGGCTCCGGCATGGCGTAGAGGTAGACCGTCGTCGTCGACTTGTCCTGCGGGTCATCGGAGACCGTGCGCGGCACCTCGCGCACCTTCATGAAGCGGTCGCTGTAGGTGGCGATGTTGACGGTGCGGGCGCCGCTGCGCTCGCGGCTGCCGTTCGAGGCCAGGAACACCACCTTCTGGCCGTCCGGGCTCAGCTCGTAGCCGCGCATGCGCTGGCCGCGCGGCAGCTCCGGGTCGAGCTGGTCGACGTAGTGGGTGCCGAAGACCACCCGCAGGAGGGCGTCGTCGCGCAGGTAGGTGTAGCCGCTGCCGTCCGGCAGGTACTGGACGTCGCGCTCGCGCTCCCTGGTCTTGGTCAGCCGCTCGATCGAGCCGTCCATCAGCTTCAGGCGGTAGATGTCGCCGCCCGAGAGGAACAGCAGCTCGTTGGCGTGCGGCGCCCACTCGAAGCCGCTGACGCCGGAGTAGCGCGGGGCGTCCTCGTCGTCGTAGTCGTCCTCGCCGACGGTGTCCTGCAGCCGCTTCTCCTCCTGCTCCTTGTTGGCGTCCTCCTGTTCGTCGTCCTGCTTCCCTCCTGTTTGGTCGCCCTTGTCGTCGCTCTTCTCGGCAGAGGTTTCGACCTCTGCCTTGCCGCGCTTGGCGTTCTCCTCCTTGGAGTCGCCGGCTCCCTCCTCCTTCTTCTTCTCCTTCTTGCCCTTGGCGGCCTTCTTGGCCTTCTTCACCCGGTCCTTCGCGACCTCGCGAGTGTCCTTCTGGAAGGGCGCCAGCACCGACACCGAGGTGATGCGGCGCACCTCGCCAGTGCTCGAGTCGCGCACCCACAGGTCGCTGCCGTGGCGGCGCTCGTCGTAGGGGCGGTAGAGCCAGGCGGCGTAGCGGCCGTCGGCGCTGAACTCGGCTCCGCGCGCCGAGGGGCCGAACAGCCCCTTCTCGGGGAAGATGTTCTCGAGGGTCAGCTCGAGCTCCTCGTCCTGCTTCTGGTCATCGCCCTTCGCCTTCTCCTCTTGCGCCGGCAGCGCGGGGAGGAGCAGCAGGGCGGCCAGCAGGCCGAGCCAGGTGGGGGTTCGCAGCGTGGGCTTCATCGGTTCGGGTGCGTCAACGGGTGTGGTGCTTGCGGTGCGGTGCGGCGCGGGGATCAACCCCAGCCTTGCTCGTCCTCGATCTCCTCGCCGTCGTCCTCGGGCTCCTCCTCGGGAGCCTCCGGCGCCGGGGCGTACTTCTCGGGGTCCTGGATCGGCCGCACGTCCATCGCGTACATGCCGCGGCCGTGGGTGGCGATGACCAGGATGTCGTCGCGCGGGTGGACCTTCAGGTCGTGCACGAAGGTGCTCGGCAGGCCGGTCGACAGCGACTCCCAGCTCGCGCCGCGGTCGCTCGAGACGTACACGCCGACGTCGGTGCCGACGTAGAGCACGTCCGGGTTCTTCGGGTCCTCCTGCACCACGTTGATCGGACCGGTCGGGATGCCGGCGGCGAGGTCGGTCCAGGTGGCTCCGAAGTCCTCGGACTTCCACAGGTAGGGGGCGAAGTCCTCGTCGCGCTTGCCGTTCTGGGCGGCGTAGACCACGCCCTCGCCGGTGGCCGAGGCGACCACGCGCGAGATCCAGCGGTCCCTCGCCAGCCCGGCGCTGATCTCGGTCCAGTCGTCGCCGCTGTTGCGCGTCACCCACAGCCGACCGTCGTCGGTGCCGGCGTAGAGCAGGCCGAAGCGCAGCGGCGACTCGTCGAGGGCGAAGAGGGTCTGGTAGGGGATGTCGCCCTTCTTGGCGTCGTCGTTCCACGACAGGTCGGGGCTGATCGGCTGGAAGCTCTCGCCGCGGTCCATCGAGCGGTAGAGCCGGTTCATGCCGTGGTAGAGGATGCGCGGGTTGTGGCGGCTGATCAGGAAGGGCGCCAGCCACTGGCCGCGCAGCGGCTCCTCGCCCTCGGCGGCGCGCGGCCGCAGCCGGGCGCGCTCGCCGCTGGCGAGGTCGCTGCGGCCGATCGAGCCGTAGAAGCCCTCGGAGTAGACCAGGTCCTCGTTGGTCGGGTCGACGGCGTGGATGCTGGCCTCGCCGCCGGGGGCGTACTCCCACTCGGTGGCGCGGATCCGGTCGCGGCCGCGGCTCAGGTCGACCACGCCGCGGCGCGAGCCGTGGTCCTGGATCGAGCCGTAGACCCGGAAGGGCTCGGCCATGTCCATCCCCACGTTGTAGAACTGCACCGCCGGCAGGTTGTCGAGGAACTGGCGCCAGCGCTCGCCGCCGTCGTAGCTGATCACGATGCCGCCGTCGTTGCCGTTGACCAGGTAGTCCGAGTTGTCGGGGTCGATCCACAGCGCGTGGTGGTCGCCGTGCATGCCGCGCAGGCGGCGGAAGCTCTTGCCGCCGTCGTTCGACACGTTCAGCGCCAGGCCCATGACGTAGACCGTGTCCTCGTCGTTCGGGTCCACCCGCACCTGGCCGAAGACCCAGCCGTAGGTGGCCGACAGCCGCTGCATGTACTCGTTGGCCTCGCTCACCATGCGCCAGCTCTCGCCGCGGTCGTCCGAGCGCCACAGCTGCGCGCCCTGGATGCGGCCGCTCGACGGCCGGCCGTAGGAGTCGGTGCCTTCCTCTCCCTCCTCCGGGATCAGCTGGTAGTTGTCGAGGAAGGCGTAGACCACGCTCGGGTTCGAGGCGCACAGGTCCAGGCCGATGCGCCCGCGCCAGCGCGCCTCCGGCATCCCGGCGGCGAGGTCGGTCCAGGTGTCGCCGCCGTCGTCGCTGCGGAAGATCGAGCTGCCGGTCGAGCCCTCGTGGTTGCGCGGGTCGTTCCACTTCAGCCGCGTGCGCTGCCAGGTCGAGGCGTAGAGCACCTGCGGCTTCGTCGGGTCCATCACCAGGTCGATGGCGCCGGCCTCGGGGCCGTGGTCGAGCACCTTGTGCCAGGTCCGGCCGCCGTCGCGGCTGCGGTAGACGCCGCGCTCCTCGTTCTCGGTCCACTCGTTGCCGGAGGCCGCGACGTAGACGATCTCCGGGTGGTGCGGGTGCACGATGATGCGGGCGATGGTGTGGGTCGCGCCGAGCCCCATGTGCTTCCAACTCGCGCCGCCGTCCTCCGACTTGTAGACGCCGTGGCCGGCCATCGAGCTGCGGAAGATGTTCGATTCGCCGGTGCCGACCCAGACGATCTGCTGGTTCGACGGCGCCAGGGTCACGTCGCCGATCGAGGTCGACGGCGCCTGCTCGAAGACCGGCTCCCAGCTCACGCCCTCGTTGACCGTCTTCCACACCCCGTCCGAGGCGGTGGCGGCGTAGACGGCGTAGCTCTTGCCGCGCGGCGACTCCACGGCGACGTCGGTGACCCGGCCGCTCAGGTTGGTCGGGCCGAGGAACTGCCAGCGCATCTCGCCGTGGGGCGAGGCCTCGGTCAGCGCCAGGTGGCGGTCCCAGGCTGCTTGACGCTGTTCGGGGGTCGTGCGCCGCGCGGCTTCGTCGCGCTCGTCCGCGCTTCGACCGCCTTCCAGGGTGGTGAGCAGCCGCTCGAGCTTGTCGTCGAGCTGGTCGAGCCGGTCGCTCAGCTCGTCGAGGCGATCGGCTTGCCCAGGGTGCTGGGCGAGGCAGGGGGCGCCGATCAGCAGCGAGGCTGCCAGCAGGGGGAGCAGGGGAGCGGGGGCCATGGCACGCGTGGGGCAGCGGGATGGAAACCCGAGTCTAGCTCAGCAACTTCCTGAATGGGGCCGGAGGAGAGGCCATCCATGTCGAGATCTGGCGAGCAGCGGAGATTCCAGGTCAGCCGCGGTCGGGGGGCGGTCTGTCTACGGCCGCGGCCACGCAGGGTGGGGGATTCACCCTGTGGCCGGTCCATCGGCGCGGAACTCGAGCGCCGGATTCCGGCGGGGGTCAGTCCTCGACCAACTCCAAGCCCAGCGTCCGGCCCTTGTCGACCGCCGGCACGCCCTCGGCCATCCACACCGGCGGCGGCGCGCCCTTCAGGTAGTGGTCGAAGAACTGCTTCATGCGGGTGGCGTAGTCGCGCTTGTTCGGGAACTTGCGCAGGCCGTGGTCCTCGCCATTGTAATTCAGCATCCAGCCGGGCTTGCCCAGCCGCCGCAGGGCGACGAAGAACTCGATGCCCTGATACCACGGCACCGCGCCGTCCTCGTCGTTGTGCAGGATCAGCACCGGCGTCTGGATCTCCTCGGCGAAGAAGATCGGCGAGTTCTCGATGAAGCGGTCGGGCACCTCCCACAGCGAGCCGCCGAGCCGGCTCTGGGTGCGCTCGTACTGGAACATGCGGCTGCGGCCGGAGCCCCAGCGGATGCCGCCGTAGGCGCTGGTCATGTTCGAGACCGGCGCGCCGCTGACCGCGGCGGCGAACACCGTCGTGCGCGTGACCAGGTGGGCGATCTGGTAGCCGCCCCAGGAGTGTCCCTGTACCCCGATCGCGTCCGGGTCGACGAAGCCGGCGTCGATCAGCTTGGCGATGCCGGGCAGGATCGCGTGCTCGGCGCTCTGGCCCGGGTAGCCGGTGCGGTAGGGGATGTCCGGTACGAAGACCAGGTAGCCGTTGCTGGCGTAGAAGGACCACGCCACCGAGCTGCCGCCCGGCGCGGGCGTGCGGTAGCGGTGCAGGCCGTCCGAGCTGCGCTCGTAGAAGTAGACCACCATCGGGTACTGCTTCGACGGGTCGAAGCCCTCCGGCTTGACCAGGATGCCCTGCAGCGGCACCCCGTCGTTCGAGTTCCACTCGACGATCTCGGAGCTCCCCCAGAGGTACTCGGCCTGGACGCGGTAGCCGTCGCTGACCTTCTCGTAGAAGCCGAAGTCGCGGTCGGTGATCCAGACGTCGGGACCCTCGGTGAAGTCCTGGCGCGTGAAGCTCAGCAGGCCGCCCTCCTTCGACGGGCGCGGCGAGCCGAAGCTCTTGGCGTCCATGAAGATCCTCGTCGGCTCGTCGCCGCCGAGCCGGTCCCACCAGAAGCCGGCGCTCTTGTCCTTCAGGTGGAAGGCCGAGAGCAGCAGCGGCTGCTCGGGGTCGATGCCCTCGCGCCCGCCGCCGCCGAAGAAGCGGCCGCCGCGGGCCTCCGGGTCGATGTTGACGAAGCGGAAGCGCAGGCCCTCGCGACGGCCGACGCCGTCGGTGACGCAGACCGGCGCCTCTTCCCCGTCGGGGTCGAGCAGCCACAGGTCGTGCCGGTCGTAGACCAGGTAGCCGGCGTCCTCCTTCAGCCAGCCGGCGCTGCCGTAGCTGCGCGGCAGCTGCGGGGTGTCGTGCAGCTCGTTGTCGAGTCGGTGCGGGATCCCGTCGCTGATCCGCTTCACCTCGCCGTCCGGGACCGCCATGGCGTAGTACGCCCGGTCCTCCGCGTTCCACCAGGACAGGTAGCGACCGTCCGGGCTGAGCGAGGGCGAGCCGCGGTTCTCGGAGAAGAGCAGTCGCCGCTCGCCGTTGGCGGCGTTCACCAGCCAAGCCCGCGTGGGCAGGTTCGTATCCCAGCTCGTCTGCATGCGCCAGGGCAAGCTCGAGGTGCCGACGGCCCAGGCCGAGTCGTTCTTCTGGGCCAGACTGACGCTCGGCATGTCCACGGTCGCGAGCTGGACGATGCGGCCGAGCTCCTCGACGTGGAGCGCCGCTAGGTAGCTGCGGTTGCGCTCGCGCGAGGCCTCCTTGAGCTGCTGCGGCTGGAGGTAGGGGTCCTGCCAGTGCCACACGTCGACCACGACCTTCTCGTCCTCGTCGACCTCCTCGGGCTCTGGCTCCGGCAGCGGCGCGGTGCCGAACAGGATGCGCTGGCCCGAGTCCGAGAAGGAGGGGCCGCGGTTCTCGCTGACGCCCCAGCCCTCGGGGATGCCCGGGCTGCCGGCCGAAGCGATCGGGTAGGCGTCCACGGCGTCGAGCCGGCCGTGGTAGAGGCTCCACTTCGGCTGGTCGGCCTCGTAGTCGGCCACGTCGGAGAGGAAGACGAAGCGGGTCGCGGTCTCGTCGAAGGCCACCGAGCGGTAATTGCCTTCGCCCTCGAGCATCGCGCGGGTGTCGCCCTGGTCGACGTGGTGGACGAAGAGGCCGTCGCCGCCGTCGTCCTTGGTCGAGGTGATGAAGACCAGGTGCAGTCCATCCTTGGTGAAGGAGGAGGAGCTCACCTTCTCAAAGCGCCGTTCGCTGCCGTCCAGGAGGTTGCGCAGGACCAGCTCCTTGCCGTCCTGCTTGCGCTTCTTCTTCTCCTCGGCCTTCTTCTCCCGCTCCTTCTCCGCTTCGGTCTTCTCCTCCTCCTCCTTCTTCTCCTTCTTCTCTTCCTGGCCGGGTTCCGGCTCGGGCGGCTCCGGCTTGCCCGGTTCCTGGGCCTGCGGCACCTCACCCGGAGCCTTCGGCTCGGCCTTCTTCTCCGTGGCGGGCTCCGGCTCCTGCCCTTCCCCCTTCTTGGCTTCGGCGGGCTCCTCGCCCTGCTCGGCGCCTTCCCCTTCCTCCTTCCCTCGCTCCGACTTCTTCTTCTCCGGCTCGAGGGTGTAGGCGAGCCAACCGCCGGCCTCCTCCGGCATCCGCGCGCCGCTGGCGCGTTCGATCTCGGTCCGCTCGCCGGTCTCGAGGTCGAGCAGGAGCATCACGCTCTTCGGCGCGTCATCGCCGCGCTTCCCCTCCTTGCGGGCCGCCTTCAGGTCGGCGCGCTTCGGCTTGACCATGCAGACCACGAAGCGCTCGTCGTAGCTGAAGCGGGCCGAACCGCCGCGCTCGACGGTGTAGCCGCGATCTCCGCGCGTCTCGCGGATCTCGAGGCGGCCGTCGCCGCCGTCGGCCACCGAGATCGTGTAGAGGATCCACCGGCCTCCCGCGGAGAAGCTCGCGCCGCCGACGCTGGGCCAACGGGAGGCGGCGTCCATGCCGAGCGGGCGCTTGGCCTCGGCTGCGACCGGGGCCTCGACCGGAGGAGGATCCTGCGCGAGCAGGAGGCCGACCGGAGCCAGTCCGGCAGCGAGGAGGGAGAGAACGAGCTTGGGGGGCATGGGATCCACCGGGGGGCAGAGGACGGAGGGGCTCCCTTCAGCAAAGCAGGATGCTCACCAGAGCGCTAGCCCCAAGGCATCGGGCGTCGGATGCCGGCGAGCCCTGGCTGCGGGGATCAGGCCGGTCGACGGAGATTGCCGGTCAGTTCAGCACCCGGAAGCCCAAGCCGGCGCTCGCGCTGGAGGACGGCGCGCTGGCGACGAGGAGCTGGACGTGGATCGTCCGCCCGGTGAGGCAGGAGCCGAGCGGCATGGTCGTCTCGGCCACCCCCTGGGCGTCGACCCGGAGCTCTCGCCGTCCCAGGTCGGCGCTGTTCAGCAGGGTCACGCCGAGCAGCGGGCGATGGTCGGGCCGGTTGCCGGCGACGAAGCAGGCGAGCGCCCCCGCTTGGGCCCCGCTGGCGCGCAGCGCGATCGTCGAGCCGGCCTGGGGCAGGCCGAGGCCCTCGAGCGTCGGCACCACCCCGTTCAGCGCCGTTCCCTGCCCGTAGGCCACGTAGCTCGGCTCGACCTCGAAGTAGAAGTCGTTGATGTCGTCGTAGCTCAGGAAGGGGTTGACGACCATGGTCACCCGGATCACGCCGGTGGTGGTGGCCTGGTCGGGCACCGTCCACAGGTAACTGTCGCTGCCGTTGGTGTAGGGCAGGTTGGCGGCGATCAGGGTCCAATGCACCCCGCCGTCGCTGCTGTACTCGAGGGTGTAGCTGACCTCGTTGCCGTGCGAGACCGAGTCGAACCACTCGATCAGGACCGTGGACTGGCCGCGGAAGGTTTCGAAGCCGTTCGGCGACAGCAGCTGGACGTGGGCGGCGGCGGCCGGGCACAGGAGCAGCGCGGCCGCGGCGAGGCGGGGAAGGCAGGTGAGCATGAGGGCGGACCCGGGGGGATGCGGGCTGCCTCCATGCTAAAGCAGGATTGCGGAATGCGGTTCCCCGAGGTGCTGCGGCGGCATTCCGGGGGGGCCGTCCTTCCGTCGCTTGATTTGTTCTGTCCGGGAGTTAGCGAAGGATGCGCCTTCGCCGGGGGGTGGCTTTGCGTCCCCGGCTCGTCTTCCCACCCCGTCCCGGGGGGCCGTGGCCGCCGGGACCCAGCTGGATCTCGCCATCCCGTACGCCCCCGCCGAACACGCCATCCTCGGGATCCCGGGGCCTGTTTTACAGGCGCTGATGCTTGTTCTGGCGCTGGGAGCCTTCGGGTTCATCCTCTGGCGGCGGCTGGCCTTGCTGCGCGCCGCCGGTCCCTCCCCGCGCTTCGACCAGATCGGGGAGCGCCTGCGCCGGCTGCTGGTGATCGGCTTCGGCCAGTCTCGCCAGCCCCGCTACCGGGTGGCGGGCATCCTCCACATCCTGATCTTCGCAGGCTTCCTGATCCTGTCCGTGCGCTCGCTGACCCTGATCGGCGAGGCCTTCGCGCCCGGCTTCGCCGACATCGGCCACGGCTACGCGGCGGTCAAGGACTGGACCGGCCTGGTGGTGCTGCTCGGCTGCGGCCTGGCCGCCTGGCGGCGGGTGGTGAGCAAGCCGGCCCGCTACCACGACCGCAACGCCGGCGAGTCGCACACCCCCGAGGCGCTGCTGATCCTGGGGCTGATCTCGACCCTGATGATCGCCGACGCGGTCTACGACGCTTCGGCCCTCGCGCTGAAGAATGAGTCGGCCTTCACCTGGGCCGAGCCCTTCGCCAGCTTCCTCTCCGACACGGTCTGGGGCTTCTCTTTCCACGAGATGTCGGCGGAGCGGGTCGACCAGATCGGCGCCGTTCACCTTGCGGCATTCTGGATCCACAACGCGGCGCTGCTCTTCTTCCTGTGCTTCCTGCCGCTCGGCAAGCACTTCCACGTGCTGTCGGCGCTGCCGAACGTCTTCTTCTCCAAGCTGGACGCCGGCGGCAGAATCAAGCCGCCGTCCTACACCGAGGACGACTTCGACGCCCTCGAGACCGTCGGCGTCTCCAAGCTCGAGGACTTCGGCTGGAAGCAGCTGCTCGACGCCTACACCTGCACCGACTGCGGCCGCTGCTCCGACCACTGCCCGGCCTACGCCTCGGGCACGCCGCTGTCGCCGCGCATGATCAGCATCAAGACCCGCGAGGCGGCTTACGCCCAATATCCGGTGCGCGGGGCGGTCGTGCCGCCCGAGCAGCGACCGGCGCTGGTGGGGGAGACGATCACCGAGGGCGAGCTGTGGAGCTGCACCACCTGCGGCGCCTGCGAGGAGGCCTGCCCGGTGATGATCGAGTACATCGACAAGGTGGTGGACATGCGCCGCTTCCTGGTCGACGACGGCGCGCTGCCGGCGACGCTGCAGAAGCCGATGTCGGCGCTCGAGAAGCGCGGCAACCCCTACGGCAAGATGGCGCGCAAGCGCGGGGAGTGGGCCGCGGGCGAGGAGGGGGCGGAGCCGGTCGTCCGCACCTTGAAGAAGGGCGAGGAGGCGGAGGTCCTCTACTTCACCGACTCCTGCGCCGCCTTCGACCCGCGCATCCAGGAGACCGCCGCCGCCTTCGGCCGGATCCTGCGGCGCGCCGGCGTCGACGCCGGCACCCTCGGCAAGGACGAGGTCGACTCCGGTCACGAGGCGCGGCGCTTCGGCGAGGAGGGACTGTTCCTCAGCCTGCGCGAGAAGAACGAGGCCGCCTTCGAGCAGCGCGAATTCGCGCGCGTGGTCACCACCGACCCGCACGCCATGAACGCGCTGCGCCACGACTACGAGCTGGAGCAGCCGGTGCTGCACCACTCGCAGCTGATCGCCGAGCTGGTCGCGAGCGGCAAGCTGGTGCTGGACGCGATCGGCGACGGTCGCCGCTACACCTTCCACGACCCCTGCTACCTCGGCCGCCACAACGGCGAGTACGCCGCACCGCGCCAGGTGCTCGACGCCATCCCGGGCCTGGAGACGGTCGAGATGGAGCGCTCGAAGAACCGCAGCTTCTGCTGCGGCGGCGGCTCGCTCTACCTCTTCAACGAGGCCGAGTGCGAGCGCCGCATGGGCGAGATCCGGCTCGACCAGGCCGCCGAGGCCGGCGCGCAGGTGGTCGTCACCGCCTGCCCCTTCTGCCTGATCAACCTGGGGGACGCGATCAAGACCACCGGCCGCGACGGCGAGATGGAAGTCATCGACCTGGCCGAGCTGGTCGCGCGCGCGACCGGCGATGCCGCGGGAGCCGAAGCCGAGACCGGCGCGGCGGACCCGGCCGCCGCCGAAGCCACCACCGAAACCGAATGACCATGGACATCTACGTCTGCATCAAACGCGTCGCGGACACGAGCGAGGTCGAGATCGAGATCGACCGCACGGGCCGCGCCCTGGAGGAGGAGGACTTCTCCTTCGACATCAACGAGTGGGACAACTTCGCCGTCGAGGCGGCCGTGCAGCTCAAGGAGCAGCACGGCGGCACGGTGACCGCCTTGACGGTCGGCGGCGAGGACGACGAGGAGGTGCTGCGGCGCGCCCTGGCGATGGGTTGCGACGCGGCCATGCACCTCAGCGACGAGGCCTTCGAGGGCTCGGACGCCTGGGGCGTCGCCACCGTGCTGGCGGCGGCGCTGAAGGGCAAGCCCTGCGACCTGGTGCTGCTCGGGGCGGTCTCCGGCGACGAGGGCCGCGGCCAGGTCGGCGGCTTCCTCGCTGGCATGCTCGACCTGCCGCTGGTGGCGCTGGCCACCGGGCTGGAGGTCGCCGGCGGCACGGCGACGGTGCGGCACGAGGTCGAGGGCGGCCTCGAGCGCGTCGTCGAGCTCGACCTGCCGGCGGTGGTGACGGTGCAGACCGGCATCAACGAGCCGCGCTACGTGTCGATTCGCGGCATCCGCAAGGTGTCGGGGATGGAGATCCCGGTGCTGGGCTGCGACGAGCTCGGGCTGGACGGCGCCGCGGTCGGCGCCGCCGGCGCGCGCGTGACGCTGGAGGAGCTGTTCCTGCCGCCGAAGGGCGAGGGGGCCGAGATCCTCGAAGGGAGCGACGACGAGATGATCGACCAGCTTGTCGAGATGCTGCATGAGCGAGGAGGGCTGTAAGGATGCGTGACGTCTTCGTGATCACGGAAGGCCCCGGCGACGAGGCCTGCGAACTGGCGGTGGCGGCGCGCGCGCTCGGCGAGGCGCGGGTGACGGCGGTCGCCTTCGGCGCCGACGAGGCCGGCGCCGCCCAGCTCGGCCGCTGCTTCGAGCGGGTGGTGAACTTCCCGGCGGCCGACGGCGGCTGCTTCGACGCCGACTGGGCGGCCGCGGCGCTGGCGCCGTGGATCGCCGCCGAGGCGCCGTGGCTGGTGCTGCTCGGCCACACCAACAACGGCATGGACCTGGCGCCGCTCTTGGCGGCCAAGCTGGACCGGCCGATGCTGGCCGACTGCCTGTCGCTGGAAGCGCGCGGCGAGCAGCTCGCCGGCGTGCGCACGGTCTACGGCGGCAAGGTGCACGCCCGGGTGGTGGCGGCCGAGGCCGCCGGCTACCTGGCCACGGTCCGCCCCGGCGCCTACGCGCCGCCCGACAGCCCGCCCGAGTGCGGCGGCGCGGTCGAGGCCGGCCCGGCTCCCGAGGGCTACGCCGCCCGCCGCCGCCTGGTCGAGACCGTGGCGGCCGAGGCGGGGGCGGTCGACATCAGCCAGGCCGAGCTGCTGGTGGCGGTCGGCCGCGGCATTGAGGAGGAGGACAACCTCGAGCTCGTGCAGTCGCTGGCCGAGGCGCTCGGCGCCGAGCTGGCCTGCACCCGGCCGGTGGTCGACAAGGGCTGGCTGGAGAAGAGCCGCCAGGTCGGCACCTCGGGCCAGACCGTGAAGCCGAAGCTGTACCTGACGGTCGGCGTCAGCGGCAGCTTCCAGCACCTCGGCGGGGTGAAGGGCGGTCCCTTCGTCGTCGCCATCAACCAGGACGCGGCGGCGCCGATCTTCGCCGCGGCCGACGTCGGCATCGTCGGAGACCTCTTCGACCTGGTGCCGCTGCTCGAGGAGAAGGTCCGCGAGCGCAAGGGCTAGGAGCCCGCAGGAGACAGACATGGACTTCGCACTCGACAAGGCCCAGAAGGACATCCAGAAGGCCGCGGCGCGCTTCGCCAAGGGCGAATTCGACAAGGAGCTGGCGCTGCAGCTGGAGAAGGACCACGCCTACCCCGAGGAGATCTGGAAGAAGGCCTGCGAGGAGGGCTTCATCGGCCTGCACTTCCCCGAGGCCTACGGCGGATCGGACTACGGCATCCTCGAGAACGCGCTGGTGGTGGAGGAGTTCTGCCGCCGCGACTCGGGCATCGGCGCGGCGCTGCTGACGGCGCACTTCGCCTGCGAGATCATCCTGCACCACGGCACCGAGGAGCAGAAGCAGCGCTACCTCAACCAGGTCACCAACGGCGAGTGCCTGTCGGCCGGCGCCTTCACCGAGCCGATGCACGGCAGCGACATCACCTCGATGTCGACGACGGCGGTGAAGGACGGCGACGAGTGGGTCATCAACGGCGTCAAGACCTTCATCACCAACGCCGGCCACTGCGGCTTCTACGTCCTGCTGGTGCAGACCGACGTCGAGGCGGCCCACCGCGGCCAGAGCATGTTCATCGTCGACGCCGACCTGCCCGGGATCGAGGTCGCGAGCGTCGGCGAGAAGATGGGCCTGAAGATGATCCCGACCGGCGAGGTCAGCTTCAAGGAGGTGCGCGTGCCCGGCACGGCCCTGCTCGGGGCCGAGAACAAGGGCTTCTACCAGGTGCTGCAGTTCTTCGACGAGAGCCGCATCGAGGTCGCGGCGCAGGCGGTGGGCACCGCCCAGGGCGCCTTCGACCGAGCCATGGAGCACATCAAGGGCCGCGAGCAGTTCGGGATCAAGATCGCCAAGTTCCAGGCCATCCAGCACAAGCTGGCCGAGATGGCGACCCAGCTCGAGCTGGCGCGGCTGGTGACCTACAAGGCCGCCTGGCTGGCGGACCACAAGAAGCCCGACACCAAGCTCAGCGCGATGGCCAAGTACTACGCCGGCAAGGTGGCGAGCGAGGTGGCGAGCGAGTCGATCCAGCTCTTCGGCGGCTACGGCTACATCACCGAGTTCGAGGTCGAGCGCTTCTACCGCGACGCCCGCATCACCGAGATCTACGAAGGCACCCGCGAGATCCAGAAGAACATCATCGCCGGGCAGGTGCTGGGCAAGCTGCGGTAAGGGGGGCCATCCGGTACCATGGTGGGGTGATCCGCAAGGTCGTCCACAAGCGAAAGCTGAGCGACTCCTCCGCCCAGCAGGACCTGGAGTACTGGCTCTCCCGGCCCGTGGCGGAGCGTCTCGCGGCGGTCGAATTCCTGCGGCGGCAGCACAATGGAAGTACAGCCCGACTTCAGAGAACTGCTCGCGTTGTTCCTCGAGCACGAGGTTGAGTTCGTGATCGTCGGGGCCTACGCCCTGGCCTTTCACGGAGCCCCGCGATTCACCGGGGACATGGATCTCCTCGTCCGGCCCGAGCGGGAGAACGCTGAGCGGGTGGTGGCCGCGCTCACCGATTTCGGCTTCGGGTCTGCCGGGCTCGCCGCGGCAGACTTCGTGGAGGCCGGCCAGGTCGTGCAACTCGGTGTGCCGCCGGTGCGAGTGGACATCCTGACCTCGATCAGCGGAGTCCCGTGGGATGAGGCCGCTGAAGGAGCCGAGGCCGGCGCGTTCGGCGGTCTCGAGGTCCCGTTCCTCGGCCGGGAGGAGTACGTGGCGAACAAACGTTCCCTCGATCGGGCCAAGGACCGGGCCGACCTGGAGGCCCTGGGCGAGGAATGAGCGTCTGAGGCTCCAGGGTGGGGACGGAGCGGCGGCTATCATCCGCGCTCCTCGTGGTTCCGGTCCCGGATTCCCCATGCGCATCCCTTCCCTGCTCCTCTGCGCGCTCGCGACCAGCGCGCTCCTCCCCGCCCAGACCCAGCGCGACGACCTGACGCCGCTGGAGATCGCCTACACCACGACGGTCTCCGAGGACATGAAGTCGCTCGAGATCGAGCTGGTGGTCGAGAGCCTGGCGCGGCCCGTGCTGCACGTGGCGATGCCGAACTGGACCCCGGGCGCCTACGGCATCCGCCGCTACGGCGAGCGGGTCGAGGACCTGCGCGCGGTGGGGGCGGGAGGCCGCGAGCTGGCGATCACGCCGATGGACCACCAGACCTGGAGCATCGCTACCGACGGGAGCGACCGGGTGGCGGTGAGCTACATCCTGCCGAGCACGCGCGGCTGGTGGGGGCAGCGGCCGGACGAGGACGCCGCGATCACCGGCGTGCGCATCAGCGGGCCGAGCACCTATCTCTACGTGCGCGGCGCCAAGGGGCTGCCGGTGACGAGCCGCTACGTGCTGCCCGAGGGCTGGCAGGTCGCGAACGGCCTGTTGCCGACCGCCGACCCGATGCGGAAGTGGGCCAAGGACTACGACACCTTCATCGACGCGCCCGGCACCTTGGGCGTGTTCGAGGAGCGCAGCTTCTCGGTCAACGGCACCGACTTCCGCTGCGTCTACTTCGAGAACGCGCAGGAGTACGACTTCGACCTCGACGCCTTCACCGCCATCGTCGAGCAGATCGTCGTCAACCAGGGCCAGCTCTTCGGCAGCTTCCCCTTCGCCGACTACGTGTTCCTGTTCCACATCCCCGGCGGCGGCGGGCTGGAGCACCTGAACTCGACCTCGATCGGGCTCAGCGCCGACCGCCAGCGGCAGGACCCGCGCGCCGGCGCCTCGGTCACCTCGCACGAGTTCTTCCACGCCTGGAACGTGAAGCGGATCCGGCCGATCACCCTCGGCCCCTTCGAGTACGAGCACGAGAACTACACCGGCAACCTGTGGGTGTCGGAGGGCTGGACCTCCTACTTCGGCGACCTGACCCTGTGCCGCACCGGCATCTGGTCGCGCGCGGAGTACCTCGAGCACCTCGGCCGCGTGATCTCGGCCGAGCAGTCGAAGGTCCGGCGCAAGGAGCACTCGGTCTACTGGGCCAGCCGCAACGCCTGGCACCGCGACCAGCCGGACCAGACCGAGCCGCGGGTCGACTACTACGGCAAGGGCGAGATGCTCGGCGCCCTGGTCGACCTGAAGATGCGTCACGAGACCGGCGGCCGCGCCAACCTCAACGACTTCATGCGCTTCTGCAACCGCTGGTTCGCCGAGCGCGGCGTCGGCTTCGAGGAGGGCGACGTCGAGCGCGCCTGCACCGCGATCAGCAACTACGACTTCGGCGAGTTCTTCGCCCGCCACGTGCGCGGCACCATGGACCCGCCCTTCGCCGAGATCTTCGCCTACGCCGGCGTCGACTACACGCAGGAGGTGATCGCCACCGGATTCCCCTTCCCGCTGCGCGGGAACCGCATCGGCGGCCGCTGGGGGGCGGACCCGGTCGAGGGCCTTCCGCGCCGCGGCGAACGCATCCTGGCGGTCGACGGCGCCGAGTGGACCAGCGCCAACGATGTGCTGCGCGGCCGGCAACCCGGCGACGAGGTCCGGCTGCGCCTGCGCGACGGCGAGGAGGAGCGCGAGCTCACCGTCACCCTGATCGAGAAGGAGACGGTGATCGCGGAGCTGTCCTTCCGCGAGGGCGCCACGCCCGAGCAGCTGGCGATCCGCGAGGCCTGGTTGTCGTCGGTCCGGTGAGTCCGCTCGCGACCCTGGGCTTGTTGGTCCTGGCCTGGGCCCAAGGTTCCCAGGCCGACTACGACCGCGCCGCCCAACTCCGGCAGCTCTCCTCCGGCAAGGTGCTCGGCGCGGAGTTGCGGCCGGAGTGGCTCGACGGCGGCCGGCTCTGGTTCCAGCTGCGGACCGCCCGCGGCGAGCGGGAGATCGTCTTGATCGATCCGGCGGCCGAGGAGGCCTCCCGCCGCCAGGTGCTCGGGACGGCGAGCGGGCTGGCGAAGCTGCTGGGCTTGCCGCCGGAGCAATGCAGAGTGGCCCGGCTGCTGCCCGAAGGCGACGGCGCCTTCTTGCTCCTGCTCCGCAGCGAGGCTGGCCTGGTGCGCTGGCGGCCGGCGGCCGGCGAGGCCGAGGCGGTGGATCCGGCGGCGGTCGACGCCTTCCGGCTCCGCCGCCTGGACCGCGG
>CAZXTO010000005.1:13392-27966 GCA_964643675.1 uncultured Planctomycetales bacterium | reverse complement strand
CGGTTCTGCGTTCGACCCTGCGCCAGGACCCGTCTGTAATACTGGTCGGCGAGGGTCTTGTTGCGCAGCTTGGGGAAGTTGCGGCTGACGCGGTCGGGGACGCCGGGGGAGTCGACCGGGATGGCCTCGATGGCTTCGCGGTAGGGCGCGGCGAGGGCGTCGAGGCGGTCGACGGCGTTCCAGGCGGCGAGGGCGAGCCAGGGGCTGCCGGCGGCGGGGTCGCAGAGGGCGATCAGGGGCGGGATGGCGGCGGCGCGGTCTTCGGCGGTGCCGCGCAGGGCGAGGGCTTCGAGCCCGAGGATGCGCACGCTCGGGTCAGGGTGGGCGGAGAGCTGGCGGAGATTGCGCAGGCTCGCCCGGTCGCCGTGGATGAGCTGTTGAGCCGCCCACCAGGCCAGGACGGGGGAGGCCTCTGCCGGCGCGGAGACCGCGAACAACTCCTGGGCGAGGTTCCAGCGGAGGTGGAGGTGATCCAGGACGGACTCCAGCGGGTAGACCTCCGCCTCCCCGCCGAGGGCAGCGGGTGGCACGCCGAGCCGGGTGGCGGCGGCGTGCATCTGCGCTTCGGGCATCAGGCCGAGGTCGCGGGTGTGGAGCAGCCAGTCCTTGAGCTCGGCGCGCAGGCGGAGCAGGTGGGCGCGGTGCTCCTCGGAGTCGGCCAGGTTGCGGGTTTCGTCCGGGTCGGCCTCGAGGTCGTAGAGCTCCTCGCGCGGCTTCGGCTCCCAGAAGCGGGCGAGGTGCGGCGGCAGGCCGCCGGATTGGTAGGCGGCGCGCCAGGCGCGGGTGGTGGGGGTCTGGTTCTCGTAGTCGAGGAACTGGCCCTGGGGCAGGTGCGGCAGGAAATTGCGGATGTAGACGTAGCGGCCGTCGGTGACCGAGCGGACCAGGTCGAAGCGCTCGTCCATGCGACCCCGGAAGCCGAACAAGTGGTCGCGGAAGGCGGCGGAGGGGCGCGAGAGGTGCTCGGCGTCGGAGACGTGCGGGCCGAGGAAGGGCGTGCCGTGCATCCACTCCGGCGGCGCGATGCCGGCCAGGCTGAGCGCGGTCGGCGCCAGGTCGAGGAAGTCGACCAAGTGCTTGCTGGAGGCGCCGGGCCTCCAGCTGCGCCAGGCCAGGCCGCGCCACTTCTCCGGCACGCGCACGATCAGCGGCACGCGCAGGCCCGAGTCGTACGGCCAGCGCTTGCAGCGGCTCAGGCCGGGGCCGTGGTCGCTGAAGAAGAAGACGATCGTGTCCGAAGCCAGGCCGTCGGCCTCGAGCTCGGCCAGCAGGCGGCCGACGCGGGCGTCGAGCTCGGAGATCTTGTCGTGGTACTGCGCCCAGTCGCGCCGCACCTCGGGCAGGTCGGGGTGGAAGCCGGGCACGCGGATCTGCTCCGGGTCGTGCTTCGGCTCGTGCGGCCGCTTGCGGACCTGGCTCTCGTGGGTGACGGTGAAGTTGAAGACGGCGAAGAAGGGCTGGCCCTCGCCGCGCTGGCGCCAGTGCGCCTTGCCGCCGGACTGATCCCACACCTGGCCGGGCTTGACCAGGTTGTAGTCCTCCTTGCGGTTGTTGGTGCAGTGGTAGCCGGCCTCGCGCAGCAGCTGCGGGAAGAAGCGCAGCCACGCCGGCGGCTCGACCAGGGTGCGCATGTCGTGGGCGCCGAGGCTGGGCGGCCAGACGCCGGTGATCAGCGCCGTACGGGCCGGCGCGCACACCGGGGCGCTCGACCACGCGCGCTCGAAGCGCATGCCCTCCGCCGCCAGCCCGTCCAGGTTCGGGGTGACCGCGTCCGGGTCGCCGTAGCAGCCGAGGTGCGGGCCGTGGTCCTCGCTGGTGATCCAGAGGATGTTGGGGCGCTCCGGCTCCTGCAGGGCGAGCGCCGCGGCAGGGGCGGGGTGCGGGGCGAGGGTGAGGGCGAGCAGCAGGCCAATGAGCGTCATCGCGGTGGCTCCGGGTCGTGGCAGGCTTCGATCAGTTCGGCGACGGTGGCGGTGGCGAGGCCGACGACGGTGTCGGCGGCGCCGTAGTAGACCCGCACCAGGCTGTCCGGTTCGGCGAAGCCGTCGGCGTCCACCCGGTCGACGATCATGCCGCTCGGGAAGACCACGTTCGGCACCTGGCCGCACAGCTCCCACGGCTCGCGCGGCTCGAGGATGTTGTTCCAGGTCCGCGCCAGCACCTTCGACGGGTCCTCGCGGTCGAGCAGCACCGCGCCGCCCTGGTAGAGGTTGGCGCTGGCGAAGTGGGTCGCCACCCCGTGGTAGAGGTGCAGCCATCCCTCGCGCGTCTTCACCGGCGGCGGGCCGGAGCCGATGCGCTCGTCCCAGTAGCGCCAGCGGCCCTCCATGACCGGCGCCACCGGCTTCCAGCTCACCAGGTCCTCGGATTCCGCCAGCACGATCGCGTCGCCGGAGGTCGGGCCGCCGCCGAGCGACAGCTGGTTCGGCCGCTCCAGCCGCAGCCAGCGGCCGCCCACCCGCTCGGGAAAGAGCACGCCGTTGCGCGAGTCGCCGGCCGGGTCGAAGCTGATCAGCTCGAAGCGCTCGAAGTCGGTGGTGGCGGCGACGCCGAGCCGGCAGGCCTGGTCGGTGTCGGCGGCGAAGACCACGTAGCAGGTGTCCTCGACCACCGTCAGCCGGGCGTCGTAGACGTGGTGCAGGGTCTCCCCCACCGCGTCGAGCCCCTCGATCCCGATCGCCCGCGGCTCGACCTCGAAGCGGACGCCGTCCTCGCTGTGCGCCGGCACCAGGAAGCTCTCGCGCGAGCGGCCCTGCACCCGCAGCAGCAGGCGGTCGCGGCCGCGGAAGCGCGCCGCGCCGGGGTTGAAGACCGAGCTGGCGTCGAGCAGCCGCGGCGGGATGTCCGGCAGCTCGGCGCGGCTCAGGATCGGGGCGGGGTGTCGGCGGAGCGAGGCCACCCGAGAAGGTTAGCGCGACCTCGTGACGGTTCGGCGATCCTGCGGTAGAACGGAGTTCCGTCCCCTCGGCCGCTCACCTGTCGGAGGAACCATGAACACCACACTCACCCAATCCGCGGCCCTCGCGGCCCTGCTGGCGCTCCCCGCCTGCGGCGGCCCCGGGCACACCCAGAACGACCTGACCGACTCCGACGCCACCCGGGTCGTCGACGCCTCGATGCGCTTCGAGGCGATCCCGCTCGAGCGCGCCTCCATGCTGCTCGCGCCCAGCCAACTCCAGGCCAACGGCAGCCCGATCGACCTCGGCAAGCTGGTCGGCTACGCCAGCCCGACGGTCTACGACTACGACGACGACGGCCGCCTCGACCTGGTGGTCGGCGCCTTCGTCGGCAAGATCCAGGTATTCCCCAACACCGGCAGCGCCACGATCCCCGAGTTCGGCGCCGGCAGCTTCCTGCAGGCCGACGGCGAGGACATCGAGATCTCCAATTGGTGATGCATCGGCGTGCGTCCGCAGTTCGCGGACCTGAACGCTGACGGCCGGACCGACATCGTCACCGGCAGCTACGACGGCCGCCCCTACTTCACCATGGCCACCGAGGCCGGCTGGGCCCAGCCCGAGATGGCGCGCGACCAGGACGGCCGCGAGCTGATCCTCGGCATGTACTGGGACTACGACGGCAGCGAGTGGACCAACCGCACCGACGGCCAGCACAACGAGGTCCACGCCACCTGCGCTTCCCCGGTCGACTGGGACGCCGACGGCGACTACGACCTGCTGGTCGGCGGCGGCCGCGGCGAGATCCTGTGGTGGGAGAACCTCGGCAGCCCGAGCGAGCCGAAGTTCGCCACCGACGCCACCGTCGTCACCTCGAGCGACGGCCTGACCCTGGTCGCCGGCGGCAACTACGCCACCCCGACCGCCGCCGACTGGGACCAGGACGGCCGCTGGGACCTGGTCTTCGGCAACTGGGACGGCGGGGTCTCCTGGGCCCGCAACACCGGCACCGAGACCACCCCCGCCTTCAGCAAGCCGATCCAGCTGCTGGAGAACACCTCCACCTCCACCACCCGCTCCGGCGGCTCCTCCCAGGTCGCGGTGGCCGACCTCAACGGCGACGGCCTGGTCGACCTGATCGTCGGCGACAACCAGGACCTGCCGAACGACGGCGGCATGAGCGAGGAGCAGGCTGCGCGCTTCGAGGAGATCCAGGCCGAGCTGGCCGAGCTGAACACGGTGCTCGAGGCCATGTACAGCGAGGACGAGGCCGAGCAGGCCACCGTGAGCGAGGAGCAGCGCACCCGGATCGAGGCGCTGTTCGAGGAGTACACCTCCCTGATGCCGAACAACACCTCCCACGGCTGGGTCTGGTTCTACCCGCGGACGGCCAGCCCCGCCTGACCGGCGGCGGCGCCACCCCGCCGCGCCGCACCGCCGAACGCGACCACCGGGCTCCCGTCTCCTCCGGGCGGGAGCCCTGCTACATTGCTGCGCCATGATCGGCATCGGCGACCGGGATTACGTGGCGATCCGCTTCGAGGCCTTCCTCGACGAGGTCTTGGCGCCGGCGACGGTGCTGGCGCGGGCGCCGCTGGCGCTGGAGATCTGGCAGCCGGAGGGCGCGCCGGCCTTGGCCGAGGCCGAGGCCGCCGCCCGCGCCGGCCGCTTCCAGACCTGCGCGATCGGTCACCGCTGGGGTCCGGCCTGGAGCACGGCCTGGTTCCGGATCCACGGTCGCGTCCCCGAGGAAATGGGCGGCCAGGCGGTGAGCCTGCGCTTCTCCAGCGGCACCGAGGCGCTGCTGTGGCGTGACGGCGCGCCGCGGCAAGGCCTGGACGACAACCGCGACCGCGCGTGCTTGTGGCCGCGCGCCGAGGGCGGCGAGGAGCTCGAGCTGCTGGTCGAGTCGGCCTGCAACCTGCCGCTCGGGGTCAGCACCTTCTGGTGGGACCACCCGGAGCTGGCGGCGCGCTGGCGTGAGCAGCGTCCGGGGCGGGTGGAGTGCTGCGAGCTGGTGGCGCTCGACCCGGAGCTGGAGCGGCTGTGCCGCAAGGTGGACCTGGCGCGCCGCACCCTGCTGGCGCTGCCCGAGGAGCACCCGCGCGGGATGGAGCTGCTGCACGGCCTGCGCCGGCTGTTGAACCAGGTGCCGGCGGCCGAGCCGCGCCGCATCCTGGAGCTCGAGCCGGGCCTGGACGCGCTGCTGCGGGGCGCGCCGGAAGCGCCGCGCACGGTGTGTCACGCCGTCGGCCACGCCCACGTCGACACCGCCTGGCTGTGGCCGCTGCGCGAGACCCGGCGCAAGCTGCTGCGGACCTGGGCCAGCGCGCTGGAGCTGATGGAGCGCTTCCCACGCTTCCGCTTCCTGGCCAGCTCGGCGCAACACTACGCCTGGGTCGAGCAGGACGCGCCCGAGCTGTTCGCGCGGGTCAAGCAGCGCGTCGCCGAGGGGCGGTGGGAGGTCATCGGCGGCTCCTGGATCGAGAACGACTGCCACGCGCCCTCGGGCGAGTCGCTGGTGCGGCAGCTCCTGCACGGCCAGCGCTGGTTCGCCGAGCGATTCGGCGCGGACGCGCCGCAACGGCTGATGTACCTGCCGGACACCTTCGGCTTCCCGGCTTCGCTGCCGCAGATCGCGCGCGGCGCCGGCCTGGACACCTTCGTCACCAACAAGCTGTCCTGGTGCCATCGGAACCCCTATCCGTTCACCAGCTTCCGCTGGCGCGGCATCGACGGCACCGAGCTGCTCAGCCACTTCACCCCCGGCGACGACTACAACGCGCCGCTCGAGCCGAAGGACCTGCTGCACGGCGAGGGCAAGCTGCTCGCCAACGACCGCGGCGCCTTCCGCGAGCCGCGCGGGGGCGAGCCGCCGCGCTGGCTGCAGCCCTACGGCTACGGCGACGGCGGCGGCGGGCCGACCGAGGAGATGGCGGCGCGGGCCGAGCTGGCGGCGGCGGTGAACGGCCTGCCGCCGGTGGTGCAGAGCGGAGCGGCGGAGTTCGCGGCGGCGCTGCACGCCGACCGCGACGGTCGCCTGGCGCGCGGCGAGGCCGACCTGCCGGCCTGGGACGGCGAGCTCTACCTGGAATTCCACACCGGCACGCAGACCAGCCAGGCCTGGCTGAAGGCCGCCAACGCGCGCGCCGAGGCCCAGCTGCGGCGGATCGAGGGCATGCTGGCCGCGAGCGGCGAGCAGGAGCTGGCGCGGGAGCTGGCGCCGCGGCTGGACGCCGCCTGGAAGGCCGCGCTGCTGCACCAGTTCCACGACATCCTGCCGGGCACCTCGATCGCCGCGGTCTACGAGGAGGCGCGTTCGGACTACGCCGCGCTGCAGGAGGAGCTCGACGCCCTGGAGGCGCGCGCCGAGGCCGCGCTGCGGGCGCAGCTGGACGACGGCGGCATGGCCGAGCCGGTGCTGGTCTTCCACGACGGCTCCGAGCCGCGCGGGCGCGTGCTGCGCGGCGCCTCCGGCCTGCGCTGGACCCGGCCGATCCCGCCGATGAGCGCGGCGCTGTTCGACCTCGCGCTGCCGGGGCCCGTGCCCTCGCCGGTGCGCGCCCACGCCGTCAAGCGGCGATTGGAGAACGACCACGTGGTGATGGAGCTGGACGAGGCCGGCCGCATCGCCCGCCTGCAGCACCGCGGCTGCGCCACGCCGGTCAACGCCCGCGGCGCCGACGGCGGCCTGGAGCCGCTGCACCAGCTGGTCGCCTACGAGGACCGGCCGCGGCGCTGGGAGGCCTGGGACCTCGACTTCGACTACCCGGACAAGGCCGCGCCGATCGATGCGCCGGCGGACTCCATCGAGCTGGTGGAGGACGACGCCCTGCGCTCCACCTTCGAGGTGCGGCGGCGCTGGCGGTCGAGCGAGATCGTGCTGCGCTACTCGCTCGAGGCCGGCTCGGACCGGGTGGAGGTGGAGCACCAGATCGACTGGCGCGAGGAGCGCACCTTGCTGCGCGCCCTCTACCCCACCGCGGTGCGGGCGCGGCACGCGCGCTTCGGCATTCCTTTCGGCTGGCTCGACCGGCCGACGCACCGCAACACCAGCCGCGAGCAGGCGGCGAACGAGTTGCCGGGGCAGCGCTGGATGGAGCTGCGTCAGCCCGGACTGGCGCTGCGGGTGGAGGACGACGGCAGCAAGCACGGCCGCTCGGTCGACGGCGGCACCCTGGGCTTGTCGCTGCTGCGGGCGCCGAACTTCCCCGACCCCGAGGCCGACCGCGGGCGGCATCGATTCACGATCTGGTGCCAGGCCGGCGACGGCGAGCCGGACGCGCCGGCGGCCGAGGCGCTCCCCGGCGCGGCCACGCCGCAACGGGTGCCCTTCCAGCTCTCGCCGGGCGTGGACATCGCCGCCTTCAAGCCGGCCGAGGACGGGGACGGCTGGATCCTGCGCCTGGTCGAAGCCCGCGGCGGCCAGACGCCGCTCCGGATCCACTGGACGCGGCGGCCGACCTCGGTGGTCGAGGTGGATCTGCTCGAGCGGCCGGTCGCGGGATCGCTCGCCGGGGCCGGGGCAGACACCGGGACCGCGAGTTCTCCACGAAATCTTACGAACGAGCCTGACACCTTCCTGTTGCGGCCCTTCCAGATCCTGACGCTCAAGATCCGGGACGCGGAATGAGCTTCGCGACGATCGACTGGCTGATCATGGCGGCGGTGGTGACCGTCCTGACGGTCGCCGCGGTCCGCACCCGCCGCTACGCCAACACGGTCTCGGGCTTCCTGACCGCCAACCGCTGCGCCGGGCGCTACCTGATCTCGGTGGCCTTCAACATGGCGCAGCTCGGCGTCATCACCCTGGTCTGGTACTTCCAGCAGAACTACGACGTCGGCTGGACCTCGATCTGGTGGGGCCTGCTCGAGGGCCCGGCGCTGATCATCATGGCGCTCAGCGGCTGGGTCATCTACCGCTTCCGCCAGACCCGCGCCCTGACCCTGGCGCAGTTCTTCGAGCAGCGCTACTCGAAGCGCTTCCGCGTCTTCGCCGGCCTGGTCGCCTTCCTCTCGGGCATCATCAACTACGGCATCTTCCCCGGCGTCGCGGCGCGCTACTTCATGGCCCTGTGCGGCCTGCCGGAAGAGCTCGACCTCGGCTTCGCCACCGTTTCGACCCTGGCGACGCTGATGGTCGGCCTGATGGCCATCGCCCTGTTCTTCGTCTTCCTCGGCGGCCAGATCGCCGTCATGGTGACCGACTTCCTGCAGGGAGTGTTCTCCAACGCGGTCTTCCTGGTCGTCATCTTCTTCCTGCTGCTGACCATCCCTTGGGCCCACTTCGAGGACGTCCTGCTCGGCGAGGTGTGGATGGGTCAGTGGGTGTCCGAGTCGGGCGTGGCGCCGCCCGAGGGCAAGTCGATGGTCCACCCCTTCGACCTCGGCGGCGAGAACCAGTTCAACGTCTGGTACTGGATCATCAGCGTCGTCGTCATGTTCTACGGCATGCGCGCCTGGCAGGGCGACCAGGGCTACAACGCCGCCGCCAAGTCGCCGCACGAGGCGCGCATGGCCAACATCCTCAATGGCTGGCGCTTCCGCGTCCTGATGCTGATCACGATCGTGCTGCCGATCGCGATCCGGGTGCTCATGCACCACCCCGAGTACGCCGGGGCCGCCGAAGCCGTGCAGGCGACCGTGGCGCTCCAGCCGACCGACGCCCTCCAGTCCGAGGTGCGCATCCCGCTCGGCACCATCGCCCTGCTGCCGGTCGGCCTGGTCGGCCTGATGGGCGCCGCCATGCTCGGCGCCTTCATCAGCACCAACGACACCTACCTGCACTCCTGGGCCGCGATCTTCATCCAGGACGTGGTGCTGCCCTTCCGCAAGAAGCCCCTCAGCCAGCGGGCGCACCTGCTGCTGCTCAAGGCGGCGATCCTCGGGGTGGCTGTCATCGCGGTCCTATTCAGCCTCTGGTACGAGCCCAACCAATACATCTCGATGTTCCTGGCGCTGACCGGCGCGGTCTTCGTCGGCGGCGCCGGCTCGGCGATCATCGGCGGGCTGTACTGGAAGCGCGGAACAGCCGCCGGCGCGTGGTCGGCGATGATCGTCGGCATGACCCTCTCCGGCATCGGCATCATCGCCAAGCAAGGATTCGTCGGTGAGCGATTGGCGGAGGCCGAGGCCAAAGGCGGGCTCGGTCCGGTCGGCCAGCTGTTGCACCTGCTGCACCACAGCGAGGCCCTCACCGGCCAGGTCCTCACCTTCTTCGCCATCGCCGCCGCGGCCACGACCTACGTGGTCGTGTCGCTGCTCACCTGCCGCCGGCCCTTCGACCTCGACAAGCTGCTGCACCGCGGCGCCTACGCGGTCGAGGAGGACCAGGTCGACGAGCACGAGCGCGCCACCTGGCTGCAGAAGCTGGGCTTCAACCGCGAGTTCAGCGGCACGGACCAGTGGGTGACCTGGATCACGATCTCCTGGCCGCTGGTCTGGACCCTGATCTTCATCGCCTTCACCGCCTACAACGTGGCGGTCGACGTGCCGGCCGAGAGCTGGCTGTCCTTCTGGCACGGCTGGACCTGGTTCGTGCTGCTCACCGGCACCGCGATCATGATCTGGTTCACGATCGGCGGCTTCCGCGACCTCCGCACCATGTTCCGCCTGCTGCGCGAGCGCCAGGCGGACGAGCACGACGACGGGCGGGTCGAGGACTAAGGCCGGCTCAGCCGTCGGCACCCGCGGCCGCGGCCGCGCCGTCCTCCGCCGCGCGCGCGTGCCACTTCTCCAGCAGCTCCCGCTCGCGCTCGGGCTGCATGCCGTAGGTGCCCCAGCGGTAATCCGCGCCGCGCAGCTCGTGGAACCAGTCCACCATCTCGCGGATGGTGTCCCCGACCGGCCGGAACTCCATGCCGGCGGCCAGGCCCTTGTCGTTGGCGAAGTAGACCGCGTAGGGATCGGGCAGCCAGAAGGGCAGCTCGACGAAGGGGCGGACCTGGTTCTGCATCAGGAAGTCGGCGTCGCACCAGGTGAAGCGGGCGTCGGCGCCGAGCACGATCTTGCAGCCGTGCAGGAACTCCTGCATCGTCACCGGCATCGCGAAGCCGATCGAGTTGTAGACGCCGCCGCGGCGAGCCTCGCCGAAGTCGAGGCAGAACTGGGCCAGATCGCGCACGTCGGTGAACTGCACGCGCAGATCGCGGCTCTCCGGGCACAGCACCTCGCCGCCCTGCTGGACGCGGATCGCCCAATAGGTGAAGCGGTCGGTCGGGTCGTCGCGGCCCACGATCACGCCGGGGCGGAAGGAGGTCACGCGACCGGGCATGGCGGCCTCGGCCGCCGCCTCGCACTTGGCCTTCATCGGCCCGTAGTACTCCATGCGGCGGAAGACCTCGCCGATGGTGCGGATCTTCATCAGCTCGGCGTCGGGCATGTCCTGGACCGGCCCGTCCTCGCCGATGTCGCCGCCGTCCGGGCTCGGCCCGTACACCGAGCAGGTGGAGATGAAGACGTAGTGCCCCACCCGGTCGGCCAGCAGCTCGGCGCTGGCGCGCACGTGGTCCGGCACGTAGCCGCTGGTGTCGACCACCAGGTCCCACTCCCCTTCCTTCAGCGCGTCCAGGTCGCCGGTGTCGCGGTCGCCGCGGCGCTGCTCGAGCTCGGGGAAGCGGCCCGGGTCGGACTTGCCGCGGTTGAAGAGGGTGATCTCGTAGCCGGCGGCCTGAGCGGCGTGGACCACCGCCGGGCCGAGGAACTGGGTGCCGCCGAGGATCAGCAGGCGCTTGCCGTTGGGGCGCGCGGGCGCGAGCGGAGCGGCGTCGAGCGCCGGCAGCAGCGGAGCGGAGAGCGCCAGGCCGAGGCCGGCGCCGAGGAAGTCACGGCGGTTGGGTTGGGGCATGCGGATCCGGGGTGGCGGCAGCGCAGCCTACTCGAAGCCCTGCGATCGCTCGCCCAACCGCCACAGCCCCACCCCGATCATGCCGAACAGGGTGGCGGCGTAGTTGCCCGCGTGCACGCCAAAGATCAGGTAGGCCGCCAGCGAACCGTTCTTCTGCACCGCCGCCTCCAGGCTGTCGTAACGATGCAGCATGGCCTCGACCACGAAGGCCGCGGCCAGCGCCGCCACCCCGAGCCACAGCTTCCAGGGCATGCGCAGCCGGTCGAGCGCGCGGCCGGCGCCCCACATCGTGATCATGCCCGCCAGGGCCAGGAGCGGCAGCGCGTAGAGGGTGGTCTGGAGATCGCCCGCGAGCAGGAAGACCCACACCCCGGCCACCGAACCCAGCACCCACAGGCCGTACTCGTCGCCCGGGAAGCGGAAGCCGAGCAGGCAGCAAGCGGCCCACAGCAGCGGCAGCACGGTGGCGTAGTTGCGGCGGAAGCGCAGCACCCCCGAATGCTAGCCGTCCGGTAGGCTGGAGGCGCCATGCTGGCCCGGATCGCCACCACCCTCGCCCTGGCCGCGGCCGCGCCAGCCCAGGATCCGCCGCTGCCGCCGCAGCACACCGGCAGCCTCTACCTGGCCGACGAAGCGGGCGACCAGATCGGCGAGTTCGACCGCGACGGCGGCTTCCTGCGCAGCTTCACCGTCGCCGGCCTGTCGAAGCCGCGCGGGGTGGCGGTGGACGAACACGGCGCGCTGGCCGTGGTCAGCTCCGGCAACAGCCAGATCCTGCGGGTGGACCTCGAAGGGCGGCTGCTGCAGACCATCACCCACCCCGACCTGGACTCGGGCACCGGCATCAACCGCGCCCCCTCGGGCGAGTGGTACGTCGGCAACTTCAACCCCGGCCGGGTGCTGGTCTTCGACGCCGCCTGGAACCACCTGCGCACGATCACGGTCGCGGGCATGAACGGGGTCAACTGCGTGGCCTTCGATCCCGGCGGCGCCTTCGCCGTCTCCGCCGCCTTCACCGCCGAGATCTACCGCTTCGACGCCGCCGGCAACCTGCTCGGCACCACCACCCACTCCAGCATGAGCTCGCCGATGTCGATCGCGCTCGACTCGGCCGGCAACCACTACGTGTCGGGCGGCGGCTCCGGCCGCGTGAGCAAGTTCGACCCCGCCTGGAACTACCTCAGCGACTTCGGCTTCGGCACCCTGGCGGCGCCGCAGGGCGTGGTGATCGACGAGGACGACCTGCTCTGGGTCACCAGCTACTCCAGCGACCAGGTGTGGCGCTACGACGCCGCCGGGAACGCGCTCGGCAGCTGGCCGCACAGCGGGCTGACCCGCGTGCGCAACCTGGCCTTCCAGAGCGCGCCCTACGCGCTGGCCCGCGAGGGCGCGGTCGATCGCGGCGCCGCGCCGCGGCCGACCGCGGTGCTGAGCGCGAACGCCTCGACCGGCGACCGCCTCGGCCTGCTGCCGCTGGCGCCCACCGACGCCCTCAGCGGCGAGCTCGCGGCCCCGCCGAGCGGACCGAGCAGCGCCGGCTTCGTGCTCTACGCCCACCTCGGCGCGCCTGGTCCGGACGACGTCCGACCGCTCTCCAACGGCGGCGGCCTGCTCGCCTTCCCCGCCCCCTTCGACGGCGGCGCGCCGCTGGTGCTGATGAACTCCCTCGGCGCGCCGGCGCTGCTCGGCGCGGGCATCCTGCCGCCGCAGAGCGCGCCGGCGACGGTGCTCCAGCTCCCCAACGGC
Organism: uncultured Planctomycetales bacterium; assembly: GCA_964643675.1. Taxonomy (GTDB): domain Bacteria; phylum Planctomycetota; class UBA1135; order UBA1135; family UBA1135; genus J029. The sequence goes on along the minus strand of CAZXTO010000005.1, from coordinate 15,477 downwards.
CTCGGCCGCGTCGGCGACTTCTGCCTCCAGGCCGTGATCCACGACCTGGCCTCGCCCGCCGGCGCCGCTTCGCCCTACTCAGCCAGCAACGCGATCACGCTGCAGGTGCGCTGAAGCCCTGGAGGCCGAAATCAGCGCCGATCAGCGCTCATTGAGCGTACCCGCGATCCGCGGCTAAACTGACCGCCTTCGTTTTCCCGCTGCTTCTTGTCCGCCGCCACCACCCCCACCCCGGCCTCCCGCGCCGGCGCCGGCTCGATCCCGATCGTCTTCGGCGTCACCGGCCACCGCCACCTGAACCAGGCGGACGAGGCCGCGCTCGCGGCTTCCCTGGAGGAGGTCTTCCGGCGCGTCGCCGAGCGATACCCCGACTCGCCCCAGGTCCTGCTCTCGCCCCTGGCGGAGGGCGCCGACCAGCTCGCGGCGCGCAGCGCGCTGGAGCGCGGCGCCCGCCTGATCGTGCCGCTGCCGATGCCGGTCGAGGCCTATCTCGAGACCTTCTCCTCGGAGCCGGCGCGCCAGGCCTTCCGCGAGCTGAGCGCCCGCGCGGAGCACGTCTTCGTCGTGCCGCAGGCGGCGGAGCACGAGGCCCGCGGAGGCCAGGAGCCCGCGCGAGCCGGGTTCGACTACGCCCTCACCGGCGCCTGGCTGGTCAATCACTGTCACCTGCTGCTGGCCCTTTGGGACGGCGAGCCGGACCGCGGCGAAGGCGGCACCGCCCAGGTGGTCGAGTGGAAGCTGGTCGAGGTACCCGAGACCTACCTGCCGGGGCACGACCCGCTGCTGCCGGGCGAGGCCGGCATGGTGGTCCACTTCCGCAGCCCGCGCCCCGGCGAGCAGCGTGAAGGCGCGGCGGGCGACTGGCGCTGCATCCCGCCGCTGGACTGGGACGGCGAACACGCCGGCCACGACCTGGCCCAGCACCTCGCCCAGAGCCCGTGGTCGAACCAGGACCTGCACGACTCGACCCTGGAGCGGATCGACGCCTTCAACCACGAGGCCGCGCGCGCGCCCGACGAGGCCACGGCGGCGCGGCGCCTGCTGCCCGCGGAGGAGGAACCGGCGGACCTCGGCTCGCTGCACCGGGTCTTCCTCGACGCCGACCGGCTCGCCGTCCAGCACCAGGGGAGGTCGAAGCGGGTCCTGATCGCCCTGCTCGCCTTGGTGGCGGGCGCCGCCCTCTGTTACGAGTGGGCGGCCGGCATCCAGCCCGACAGCCTCGGCGCCGTGGCCGGCTTCCTCGGCCTGTTCGCGGCCGCCTTCCTCGTCCACCGCCTGGCCGGACGCTCGCAGTGGGAGGAGCGCTACCTCGAATTCCGCGCCCTCGCCGAAGGGCTGCGGGTCCAGACCTTCTGGGCCCTCGCCGGCGTGCCGCCTGCGCCGCCGACCACTACGTGCGCGCCCAGCGCGACGAGCTCGGCTGGGTCCGGCGCGCCCTGAAGGCGACCTCCCTGCTCGCCCACGGCCCGTGCCGCCGGCCCGCCGAGCCCGGCGAAGAACACGAGCTGCGCCTCGCCTCCGAACACTGGCTGCGCGACCAGGCCGACTTCTTCCGCAGCCGGGCCGGCAAGATGGAGCAGCTCGACCACCACTACAGCCGGCTCTCCAAGCTGCTGTTCACTGCCGCGTTGCTGTGGGGCTTGGCCTACCTCGGCGCCCTGGCGGGGATCGGCCTCGACCTGAAGGATGGCTCCCCCTGGCCGAGCATCTCCTTCTTCTCGATCGGCTCCTTGCTGCTGCTCAGCGGCTTGGCGCACGTCTACGTCGAGAAGAGCGGCTTCCCGGGTCTGGCCAATCGCTACCTCGCGATGGCCGATCTGTTCGCCCTCGCCCGCCACCGCATGGACGACTTCCTGGCGCACGGCGACCTGGACTCCGCCCGCTGCCTGCTCACCGAACTCGGCCGCGACGCCCTCAACGAGCAGGGGGATTGGCTGCTATTCCAGCGCGAGCGCCCGCTCGAGGTCCCCGGTTGATCCCCGCCCCTCCCCCTCCCCCCCCCGAGCCTCCCTCAAGAGCCACTGGCACTATGAACGCGGCGACGGCCCCGAGGGCCCCGGCTCCAACGGTGGGCCGAAGGGGCGC